>JACMKV010000082.1 GCA_014379915.1 Burkholderiales bacterium | reverse complement strand
CATTCACCAAAGACACGACTGCATCGATTCTTACCTCCGGTTTGCTCGGTGAACAATACGTCGGGCTCGAAGCGGGCGCCGATCCCGAACCGTTGCAGTCTGGCGATACGCTGATGTTGACGCAGTCCGCGGTTGTACTGGAAAAGCTGATCGGGAAGTTTCTTTTCAGCACGGCGAACGAATCCAAGGATTCGGCGGGAGCTGCTGCACCAGCAACGCCGGCGAAACCCGCACCACCCGGATTCGGTCCAGGCGAATAAGCCGCATTGCCCTTTCATTCGAGGAAAAACGACATGAAGATAGCTTCGAAATTATGGCTGCCGTTCATCGGCCTGTTTATCAGCCTGGCCGTCGGCGGTTTGGCCGGTCTTTCGGCGGTCGCCGCCGAGATTCCCCCTGATCAGATGATCCGCAGTACGACGAAGGAAGTATTGGCTATCGTCCAGAAGGACAAGAACATTCAGGCAGGCGACAAGCAAAAAATCATCGAGCTGGTCGAGGCCAAGGTGCTGCCGCACTTCAATTTCACCCGCATGACCATGCTTGCGGTCGGCCGCGGCTGGCGCGATGCGACGCCGCAGCAGAGAGAGAATCTGGTCAAACAGTTTCGCACGCTGCTGGTCGGCACTTATTCCAACGCCTTGAACGTCTCGTCCGCGCTTGAAGCAGCGCGCGGCGATCCGCTCGAGATCAAACCGCTGACCCTGAAGCCCGACGCGAATCAAGCGGTCGTGCAATCGGTATTCACGACGCTCGACGGCGTTCCGATTCCGATCGATTATCGCGTAGAAAAAGGCGCTGATGGCTGGAAGGTGTACGACGTGATCGTCGAGGGCATCAGCCTCGTAACCAACTATCGCAGCACGTTCAGCGACGAGATCAATCGGTCGGGAGTCGACGGCTTGATCAAGCTGCTTGCCGACAAGAACGGCAAGCTGAAAAGTTGACTCGCAGGACTGACCCGCAAGGTCCGCAAGGCTTGATCCTCAATCTTGGCGCGAACGCTATCCTCAGCGTCCCGCAGTCTACGCGCAGTCTACGCGCAGTCTACGTTTGATCGCATGGAATCCCAGTGCAGCGAATAGCCGGCGAAGCCAGTGCGGAAATCGTGCGAAACGGCGCCACTATCAGCATAGTCGGTGCGATCACCATAGACAATGTGTCCGGCCTCATCGAAACGGGCCGCGCAAAGCTGGATCCGGGAGTCCGCGAAATCGATCTTCGCGGACTCAACGAAGTCGATTCATCGGCTATCGGTCTTCTCCTCGAATGGCAGCGTTCGGCGCAAGCACGGCACGGGGTTTGCCTGCGCTTTACAAATCTGCCGGAAAATCTGCGCAGCCTGGCAACCCTGTATGACGTGCTGGAGCTGATTCCGGCAAGCTGATTTCTCAGGCATCCGAAGCCGGGTCTTCTGGAATTCTTGCGGTAACGGCGAGCATTCATGGCTCGCAAAATTGGCCCTTTCTCGTCCGCCGCATCGTTCGCCTCAATTCCTCCCGCGATCTCTTCCTGCATGACCGCCGCGATCGAAATCAGGGATGTGAGCAAGCGCTTTGGCGCGTTGACCGCGCTCGCCGGCATCGATCTCGATATCGCTGAAGGCGAATTTTTTGGTCTGTTGGGGCCGAACGGCGCCGGCAAGACGACGCTGATCAATCTTCTCGCTGGCTTGTCTCTGGCCGATTCGGGAACGCTTGCAGTGATGGGATTCGATGTCGTGAACCGGTACCGCGACGCGCGCCGACGCCTTGGCGTGGTCCCGCAGGAACTCGTGTTCGATCCGTTTTTCACGGTGCGCGAAGCGCTGACGATACAGTCGGGTTATTTCGGCATTCGCGACAACCGGAGCTGGATAGACGAAGTGATCCACCACCTCGATCTCGCCGACAAAGCCGACACCAATATGCGCGCGTTGTCCGGCGGCATGAAGCGCCGCGTGCTGGTGGCGCAGGCGCTCGTGCACAAGCCGCCGGTGATCGTGCTCGATGAGCCGACGGCGGGCGTCGACGTCGCGTTGCGGCAGACGCTGTGGAGCTTCATCCGCAAGCTGAATCGCGGTGGGCATACGATCGTGCTGACTACCCACTATCTTGAGGAAGCGGAAATCCTGTGCAGCCGTATTGCGATGCTGAAACGCGGGGCTATCGTGGCACTCGACAGCACGCAAAATCTGCTGAACAGCGTGTCCGGCCGGCGCCTGAAGCTGTGGCTGAAACCGAACGAGCTGCCGCTGGCGCTGCGGCCGATGCAGATCGCCAAAGGCGAGAAAAGCTTCACCTTGAAAATCGAGGATTACGCCGAAATCGAAAGAGTCATGGCCGAGCTGCGGATGGCCGGCATCGCCGTGCAGGAACTGGAACTGCAGCAGCCCGATCTCGAGGAAGTATTTTTGCAGATCATGAGCCGGCAATGAGCAGTCCAGGCATGACCGGATTCGCGACTCTTTTTTACAAAGAACTGCTGCGCTTCTGGAAAGTGAGCTTCCAGACCGTGATGGCGCCCGTCCTGACGGCGCTGCTTTATCTGCTGGTTTTTTCCCACGCGCTGGAACAACACGTCGAGGTGTTCGACGGCGTGCGCTACACCTCGTTCCTGATTCCCGGCCTTGCCATGATGGCGATTTTGCAGAATGCGTTCGCCAACAGTTCATCGAGCCTGATTCAGTCGAAAGTTACCGGAAACATCATTTTTACGCTGCTCGCGCCGCTGTCGCACTGGGAGTTTTTTCTGGCTTATGTGCTGGCGGCCATGGTTCGCGGCTGCGCGGTCGGGCTGGGGGTGATCGTACTGACGCTGCCGTTTGTGCAGCTCGATTTGCACTATCCGCTGTGGGCGCTGCTGTTCGCCGTGCTCGGCAGCGGCCTGCTCGGCGCGCTCGGCATTATCGCCGGCATCTGGGCCGAAAAATTCGATCAACTCGCGGCATTCCAGAATTTCATCATCCTGCCGCTGACATTTCTGAGCGGCGTGTTCTACTCGATCCATTCGCTGCCGGGCTTCTGGCAGACGATTTCGCATTTCAATCCGTTTTTTTACATGATAGATGGCTTCCGCTTCGGATTTTTCGGCGTCTCCGACGTTTCGCCGTATTTCAGCGCGGCGGTTGTCGCAACATCTTTTTTTGCTCTATCCTTGCTGACTTTGCGTTTGCTCAAGAGCGGTTACAAGCTCCGCCAATAGCCGCCCCGCCACTCTCCTGACCATTCCCATGCTCGAACCCGAAACCGTAAAAAGCTATATCGAAACCAGCCTCGAGTGCGAGTTCGTCGCCGTCGAAGGCGATGGCCAGCATTTTGAAGCGGTCATCGTTAGCGCCGCGTTCCGCGGCCAGAATCGCGTGCGTCAACACCAGACGGTCTATAAAGCGCTCGGAGACCGCATGCGCGCGGACATTCACGCGCTGTCGATGAAAACGTACACACCCGAAGAATGGCAGCAGCGCGCAGGCGAGAGCTGATTCTGCTGCAATCCTTGCTTTTGCTCCAATCCTTAGTTCTGCTGGAATCCTGAATGGACAGACTTGCGATTCAGGGCGGCACGCCGCTGTCCGGAGAGGTGCGGATTTCGGGCGCCAAGAATGCCGCCTTGCCGATACTATGCGCATCGCTGCTGACGGCCGATACGCTGACCTTGAGCAACGTGCCGCGGCTGCACGACGTGACGACCGCAATCAAGCTGCTCGAACAGATCGGCGTCCGCATCAGCACGCGCAGCTCGGGCGCTGATACAACCATCGAATTGAGCGGACGCGACGTCGAAAATCTGGTCGCGCCGTACGAGATGGTCAAGACCATGCGCGCCGCCATTCTCGTACTCGGACCGATGCTTGCGCGCTTCGGCGAGGCGAGCGTTTCCCTGCCCGGTGGCTGCGCGATCGGACTGCGCCCGGTCGACCTGCATATCAGGGGTCTGCAGGCGATGGGCGCGGAAATCGCGATCGAGCACGGTTACATTCACGCGCGCGCCAAACGCTTGCGCGGTGCGCGCATCGTCATGGATCTGGTTTCCGTAACTGGGACCGAAAACCTGATGATGGCGGCAACCCTGGCCGATGGCGTCACCCTGATCGAAAACGCCGCGCGCGAACCTGAAGTCGTCGATCTGGCGAAATGTCTGATCGCGATGGGCGCAAAAATCAGCGGCGCCGGCAGCGACGCGGTCCATATCGTAGGTGTCGCGAATTTGCACGGCGCGAGCTATCGCATCATGCCCGATCGCATCGAAAGCGGCACGTTTCTGGTCGCAGCAGCGGCGACCGGCGGCGCGGTCACGCTCGTCAACACGCGCAGTGGCATGCTCGATGCCGTGCTCGACAAGTTGCTCGACGCCGGTGCAAAGATCGAATCTGGCGAGGACTGGATCCGGCTCCGGAAAAACGGTCCTCTGCGCGCAGTCAATCTTCGCACTGCGCCGTACCCGGCGTTTCCGACCGACATGCAGGCGCAATTCATGGCTTTGAACTGCATGGCCGCCGGCACCGCGATCATGACCGAAACGATTTTCGAAAACCGCTTCATGCACGTGCAGGAACTGCGCCGGCTCGGGGCCGATATCGAAGTCGAGGGCAATACTGCCGTGATCAAGGGCGTCGCCCAGCTCGACGGCGCAAGAGTGATGGCGACTGATCTGCGCGCATCGGCCAGTCTCGTCATCGCCGGCTTGATGGCCAACGGCGAAACCACGATAGACCGCATTTACCACCTCGACCGCGGCTACGAACACATCGAAGACAAGCTGTCGCAGCTCGGCGCAAACATCCGCCGGGTGCATTGAAAGATGAGCGGCTTGACCATCGCGCTTTCGAAAGGGCGCATCTTCGACGAGACTCTGCCGTTATTGGAAGCGGCCGGAATCATCGTCACCGAAGATGCGGAAACCTCGCGCAAGCTGATTTTGCCGACCAGCCGCAGCGACATGCGCGTAATCATCGTGCGTGCGTCCGATGTGCCGACGTATGTGCGCTACGGGGCTGCCGATCTCGGCGTAGCCGGTCGAGACGTGCTGGCCGAGCAGGGCGCTGCCGGTCTCTATCAACCGATCGATCTGCAAATCGCGCGCTGCCGCATGGTCGTTGCCGCGGCACAGGATTACGATTACGAATCGGCGGTCCGGCGCGGCGCCCGGCTTCGCGTCGCGACCAAATACCTGCAGACGGCGCGTGAGCACTTTGCCGCCAAGGGCGTCCATGTCGATCTGATCAAGCTGTATGGCTCGATGGAACTGGCGCCGCTGGTCGGCCTCGCCGATGCGATCGTCGATCTGGTTTCCAGCGGCAACACGCTGCGCGCGAACAATCTGCGCGCGGTCGAAGACATCATGCCGGTATCAGCGCGGCTGATCGTCAACCAGGCGGCTTTGAAGCTGAAGCGAGCGCTGATCCAGCCGCTGCTCGATTCATTCGCACACGCCGTCACGCCCGTATAACCACATGCAGAACCGCGTAAACATCAAACGATGGTCGAGTCAGGAGGCCGATTTCGACGGCCGGCTCGCGCATTTGCTCGCGTTCGATAGCGCGCAGGACGAAGCCATCGAGGCGGTCGTGGCGAGCATTCTTCGCGACGTCAAAGCGCGTGGCGACGAAGCGCTGCTTGAATACACGCAGCGCTTCGACCGCATCCCGGCTGCTTCAATTGCCGAACTCGAATTGCCGCAATCGGAGTTGCGAGCGGCGCTTGTCCAATTGCCGGCCGCCCAGCGCAACGCACTCGAGCGTGCCGCCGAACGCGTGCGCCACTATCACGAAAAACAGATCGCGCAATCGTGGCGCTATACCGAGGCCGACGGCACCATGCTCGGCCAGCAGATCACGCCGCTCGACCGCGTCGGCATTTATGTGCCCGGCGGTCGCGCCGCCTATCCGTCTTCGGTGTTGATGAATGCGGTGCCGGCGAAAGTCGCGCGCGTTGCCGAGATCGTCATGACCGTGCCCACTCCGAATGGGGAGAAAAACGCGATGGTGCTGGCGGCCGCCGCATTGTGCGGCGTCGATCGTGTGTTTACTGTCGGCGGTGCGCAGGCGATCGCTGCGCTGGCTTTTGGCACGGCGACGGTCCCGCGCGTCGACAAGATCGTCGGGCCAGGCAACGCGTATGTCGCTGCCGCCAAGCGTCGCGTATTCGGCGCCGTCGGCATCGACATGATTGCCGGGCCATCCGAAATTCTGGTTATCTGCGACGGCAGCGTGAACCCGGACTGGATTGCGATGGACCTGCTTTCACAAGCCGAGCACGATGAGATGGCGCAGGCGATTCTGCTGTGCCCCGATGCCGGCTTCATCGACGCTGTTGCTGACAGCATCGATCGCCAGATCCAAGGCATGCCGCGGCGCGACGTGATTCGAGCGTCGCTGGAAACGCGCGGCGCCTTGATCGCGGTTCGCGATCTCGAGGAAGCGTGTGAGATCGCCAACCGCATCGCACCGGAGCACCTGGAACTGGCGGTCGAAAATCCGGAGCAATTAGCGGGCGAAATTCGTCACGCCGGCGCAATTTTTCTTGGCCCTTATTCATCGGAAGCGCTCGGCGATTATTGCGCAGGCCCGAATCATGTGCTGCCGACGTCGGGAACGGCGCGCTTCTCATCCCCGCTCGGCGTCTACGATTTTCAAAAGCGCACGAGTCTGATTCAGGTATCCCGGGAAGGCGCGGATACGCTGGGGCGGATCGCGGCAGAGCTTGCTTATGGCGAAGGCCTGCCGGCGCACGCCAAATCGGCCGAATACCGTTTGAAGCGCTAGCGCCGACCTTCGCCGCACCATGCCTAAATCTCCTGACGACGTCATACGCGACGAAATTCGCGCGCTTTCGCCCTATCGCGTGCACGACGCAAGCGGCCTGATCAAGCTCGATGCGATGGAGAATCCGTTTGATCTGCCGCTTGCGCTGCGCAAGGAGATCGGCGACCTGGTGCGCGACGCGGCGATCAATCGTTATCCGGATTCCGGGGCTGCCCAGCTTAAAGCGCGCTTGCGCGAAACTATGAATATCGCCGCGGATAGCGAGATCCTGCTCGGCAACGGATCGGACGAATTGATCCAGATTCTGGCTCTGGCGGTCGCAAAACCGGGCGCAGTATTACTCGGCGTCGAGCCTTCGTTCGCGATGTTCGGCCTGATTGCTGTCTATGCGGGATTGCAGTACCGGCCGGTCGAGCTGAATCGCGATTTTTCGCTCGACGTCGAGCAAACGCTCGCGGCGATCGACGAAGTTCAGCCGGCGCTGGTCATTATTGCTTACCCGAACAATCCGACCGGCAATCTGTTCGATGCCGATGCATTGGCGCAAATTATTCGAGCCGCGCCGGGCCTGGTCGTGATCGACGAAGCTTATTACGCGTTTGCCGACAGCAGCTTTTTGCCGCGCCTGAATGAATTCCCGAATTTGTCGCTCATGCGCACGCTATCGAAGCTCGGTCTCGCCGGTTTGCGGCTCGGCTTTTTGGTCGGCCGCCCCGGACTGGTCGCTCAGCTCGAAAAGCTGCGCTTGCCGTATAATGTCAATGTACTGACGCAGATCGTAGCTGAACGCGTGTTGCGCGAAACTGTTCTCCTGGCGGCGCAAGCGGGCGCGATCAAGCGCGAACGCCGGCGTCTGTTCGGGGCGTTGCAGAGCTTTCCCGGCGTCAAGGCTTTTCCTTCGTCCGGCAACTTTATTCTGTTTTGCGTATCGCACGCTGATGCGGTTTTTGAAGGCTTGAAGCAGCGCGGCGTGTTGATCAAGAATTTGAACGGCGTCCATCGGTTGCTCCCAGGTTGTCTGCGCGTAACCGTCGGCACGCCGCAGCACAATCGCGCGTTCATGCGGGCCCTGAGCGAAAGTCTGGAAGCTGCCTAGCTTATGCGTAGCGCACAAATTAACCGCAACACCAAAGAGACGCAGATAAGCGTAACGCTGAATCTTGATGGTTCGGGCGAAGCAAAACTCGACAGCGGGATCGCCTTTTTCGATCATATGCTCGATCAGGTAGCGCGCCACGGTACGTTCGATCTCGACATCAAGGCGGTCGGCGATCTTGCAATCGATGCGCATCACACCGTCGAAGATATCGGCATCACGCTCGGCCAAACCTTTGCAAAAGCGATCGGAGACAAGCGTGGTGTGCGCCGCTACGGATACGCATATGTGCCGCTCGATGAAGCGTTGTCGCGCGTGGTGATCGATCTGTCAGGCCGGCCAGGGCTGGTTTTCGATATCGACTTCACGCGCGCGCGCATCGGCGAATTCGATGTCGATCTGGTCCGCGAATTTTTCCAGGGCTTCGCCAATCACGCGCTCGTTACGTTACATATCGATAATCTGCGCGGCATCAACGCGCATCATCAATGCGAGACGGCGTTCAAGGCATTCGGACGTGCGTTGCGCATGGCGGTCGAAACCGACGAACGTCAGGCCGGCGTATTGCCGTCGACCAAGGGTTTGCTCTAGCAGGCGGTTGAAAAACTACTGCGCTTGCCAATACTTCGTTGCTCAGGGACTCAAAATGCTCATGT
>JACMKV010000081.1 GCA_014379915.1 Burkholderiales bacterium | reverse complement strand
TGATCGACATCCAAGGCTACCGCTTGCCGCCCGGTTTCGAGCTCGTCGGTTTCGGCGATGCCGCGACCTTTCGCAATACCGATCGCGCGCATATTACCGGGCTCGAATATCAACTGATGTGGCAGCCAAAACCCAGTACGCAAATCGTACTCAACCAGGCATTTGTCAATATCAGCTCGGCCGACATCGGCGCCCGTTTTTCGCGCTCCGCGCCGGCGCACAGCCTGAGTCTGCTCGCGATACAGCGCTTTCCTCGTGACTACACAGGCAGCCTCGGTTTCTACCGTGTCGGCGCCATGGAATGGCTGGGTGACGGCGACGCCGTCGACGGTTACGACCGGCTTGACCTGCGGCTTGCGAAAAAATTTCATGGCGCGCGCCATGAGGCCGAACTCGCGTTGACTTTGCAGGGGCTACTCGGCTCCTATCCGGAAGCGGCGGACGAGCAGTTTTTCACACGGCGTGGATTCGTGACCTTCAGCCTTGGATTCTGAGCGGGTCTGACGCGTTTCGTCCACAGTAATGGATAGCGGCGCCGGTTTATCGGTCAGCGCCGGCCCAAGGGAGTAGGTAGATGCGCAAGCAGTTGCCCGTATACCTGATGTCGAGCTCGAGCGTACTCGCGGCGCTGACCGCTAAACCGGCGCCGGCCGCGGACACGCTCGATTTCGTCGAACAGGAAACCCAGGTGTTCGCCGCTTCGCGTTACGTGCAAACGCTGGCGCAGACGCCCGCCAACGTCACCATCATCAGCGCGGATGAGCTGCGCCGCTTCGGCTTTCGCACGATTTCCGAGGCGCTGCAAACACTGCCCGGCGTCTACGATGCGGCCAGCCAATGGCCGGGGCTCGGCTTTCGCGGCGTCGCCATCCCCGGCGATTTCGGCTCGCGCATCCTCTATCTGATCAACGGCATGCCGATCTATGAGCCGACCTACGGCGGCTTCTTTATCGAGCATCTCGACATCGCGACGATCATGCGCATCGAGGTCGTGCGCGGCCCGGGTTCGGCGCTGTACGGCAGCGGCGCCGTGCTGGCGGTGGTCAACCTCGTTACCCGCACCGGCCATGATTATCCAAACGCGCGGCTGTGGGGTGAAGCCGGCAGTCACGGCTTTCGTAAAGGCTATGCGTCGATATCCGGCGTCAGCGCCAGCGGCGTCGACGGTTTCGCGTCGGTCAGCGCGAACGAGCGCGACGGCCGCGATTTTTATTTACGCGAATATGACAGCCCGCTGACCAACAACGGGCTCTCGATCGGTAACGATGCTGGCGACGGCAGCCGCTTTTTCGGCCGCCTCAGCCGTCAAATGAGCCGCGGCCAGACGTGGCTGCAAGCCCATTACGTCGAGCAAGACCGCAGCGATCTGCTGGCTAGCTATTCGACGGTTTTCAATACCGACCGCTTGCGCCTCGACGAATGGTTTGCTTCGGTCGAGGCCGGCACGCAGCAATACCTGTTCGGCGGCCAGGTCACCGCGCGCGGCTATTACCAGGGCTTCTCGGAAACCGGCGATTACCCGTATAACCGCAACGTGCCGCAGACCGGCGGCTTGATCCAGTTTTTGGACGCGACCGATTTCCGCAGCGATCAGTTTGGCGCCGAACTGCGTTACGAGCGCGGGTTCGCCAGCGGCAGCCGGCTGCTCGGGGGGCTCGAGGTCAAGCGCATCGAAACGCATCATGTCGACGGCGAAACCTCCGGTCCGTTCCGCGATGGAACCGTCGATGTCGACCGGCGTCCGCGTTACAACTTGTACAGCCTGTTTTTTCAGGACGAAATCCCGGTCGGCGCCAGCGGCACCCTGTTTCTGGGCGGACGCTACAATTCTACTAAAATTTTTCGCCGTCGGTTCGCGCGCGCTTTAGCCCGCGCCTGGCCTACGTCCACCAATTTTCCGAATTCTCCACCGGCAAGCTGGTCTACGGCGAGGCGTTTCGTGCGCCGACAATTTACGAGTCCTTGTTTCAGGACGGCGAACCGGCAGCCGACACGCTATGGCGAAATCCGGATCTGAAACCGCAGGTCTCGCGCTGGATGGAAGCGCTTTGGGAAACCCTGCCGCAGCCCGGCTGGCGCGTGAATACCGGCGTGTTTGCGATTCAAATAGAAAACGCGCCAGTGCTGGTCGATACACCGACGCTGAACGGCCTCGATTGCATGCGCGCAGCGTGCAACCAGTATCGCAACGCCGCGGATTCGCTGTATGTCGTGGGCGTCGAATCGGGGCTGAGGATTTCCAATCCGGGCGGCGTCCTCGCCTATGCGTCGCTGAGCCTGCAGGGCGCGCGCCAAGGCAGCGAGGAACTCACGGCGTCTCCCGATTACGTGTTGAAAGCGGGGATCGCATCGCCGATTCTCGGTCGTCTGCTCAATGTGTCTGCGGACGCAAGCTATGTCGGCGGCACGCCGGGGTGGATCGACGGGCCTGGCCTGCGCTCGGCCGGGACTTCGCCGTATCTGCTGCTGAATCTCGGCCTGCACCGCTCATTCTCGCGAGCCCGCATCTCGCTGCGCGCGAGCAATCTGCTCGACAAAAATATCTTCACTATCGCATCGCGCGAGCTGACGCCGCTTGCACGCGTCCCCCTTGACGGCCGCAACTTTTCCCTGCAGGTAAGCCTGGATTTCTGAATGCGCCGGCTTCTGACCGTTCTCGTCAGCTTGCTGCTCGCTGCCGCGACATTGGCGATGGCGGAGCCGCGGAGCGTGCTCGTCGTGCTCAGCGAAAACGAAGGTGTTTACCGTGAAGCCGCGGAGGCCCTGATCAGGGCTCTGGAAAAAGGCACGCCTGGCATGCAGGCGGCGGTTCGCATCGTTCCGCTATCCGCGCTGCTGCGAGAAACCGGGCAATCCGATCCCGGCTTGATCGTTCCGGTTGGAACGCGCGCTGCCCAGGCAGTCGCGGCCCTGGAATTGCCTGTGCCGGTACTGAATACGCTGATTCCGAGCCAGGTCTACAAGAAAATCGTACGCGCGCAAGGTGTGCGCGATCGGCGCACGTTTTCTGCGGTATTCCTCGACCAGCCGCTGGCGCGCCAGTTGCGGCTGATTCAGCTTTTGCTGCCGCGGCATAAGCGTATCGGTGTCGTCCTGAGCGGCGAATCGGTCGAATCGGCGGAGACTTTGCAAGCGGCCGCCAGCCGTTTCGGATTTCAGCTCCGATGGGAGGCGATCGACGATCAAGACCAGTTGCTGGCGGCGCTGCAACGCGTGCTCGCCGACAGCGATGTTTTGTTGACGCTGCCCGACCCGATCGTGCTGAACCGCGAAACCGCGCAGGCGGTGCTGCTGACCAGCTACCGCTATCAGGATCCGGTGATTGCCTACTCGCAAGCCTATGTCAGCGCCGGTGCGCTGGCCGCCGTGCATACAACGCCGGCGCAAGTCGGCCGCCAGACCGGGGAGCTGATTCGAAGCTGGCTGGCCGGCAAGGACCTACCGCCGCCGCAATTCCCACAATACTGCGATGTCAGCGTTAATTACCACGTGGCGCGCTCGCTGGGGCTCGATATTCCCGGTGAACCGATGCTGCTCGAAAAACTGCGGGAAGCGGAGTCGGCGCCATGAAGCGCTTGGACATCAGGCAGCGCGCCTTGGTCCTGGCTTTGGCGCCGGCGACCTTGATTGCGCTATTGCTCGCGTTTTACTTCATCAACATACGCTCCGCGGCGCTCGAAGAATCGCTGCAAGAGCGCGGCCTGGCAATCGCCCGTCATCTCGCGCCGGCATCCGAATACGGCGTGTTCGCGGGCAACCGCCCGGTATTGCAGCGCCTTGCCGATTCGGCGCTTCGGGAAGCCGACGTCAAAGCAGTGACGATCCGCGATGGGCTGGGCGCAGTTCTGGCGCAGAGCGGCGAATCGCTCGATCCGGCGTTGCCCTCGAAAGACCGTGAGACGGTCAGCGCCAGTCTTGAACGGGGCCGCGTCCTGGTATTCAAGACGCCGATTCTGCAAAACCAGATTGCGTTGGAAGATTTTTTTGAAGCGCCCGGCGCAGACGCCGCGAAACCTGTTGAGCCGGCCGTGATCGGTTCGATCCATGTCGAGATATCGCGCGATGAGCTGATTGCGCGCAAGGCGCGCCTGCTTCTGCACAGCCTGCTGATCACGCTTGGCGTGCTGCTGGCGACAGTGTTTGCAGCAACCCGAATGAGTCGCGGCATTACCCGGCCGATTTCGCGTCTGACGGAGGCGGTCGAGAAGATCGGAGCCGGAGATCTCGATGCACGCGTCAAGCCTGATTCCAGCGGCGGCCTTGGCGCACTCGAAACCGGCGTGAACGAAATGGCAGTCGCGCTTAAATCCGCTCGCGACAATCTGGAGGATCGGATCGCCGCGGCGACCGTCGAACTGGCCGCGCGCACCAGGGAAGCCGAGCGCGCCAATCAGTCGAAATCGCGATTTCTGGCCGTTGCCAGCCACGATCTGCGGCAACCGCTGCACGCGCTCGCCCTTTTCGTCGCCGAGCTGCGCGATAAAATGCATACGGCCGAAAACAGGGCGCTGGTCGCCCACATCGACGCGTCAGTCAGTGCGATGGAAGACTTGCTCGATAGCTTGCTCGACATCTCGCGGCTCGATGCCGGGGTTGTCGAGCCAGTGCTCTGCGATTTTCCGATCGCCCCACTTCTTGACCGCTTGAAAGCGGATTTCACGGCGCGCGCGCGCGCAAAAGGGCTGAAGCTCCGCGTCGTACGCTGTAGTGCATGGGTACGCAGCGACCCCGTGCCGCTCGAGCGCATTCTGCAAAATCTGCTTTCGAACGCCTTACGCTATACGTCGAAAGGCGGCATCGTGCTTGGCTGCCGCCGCAGACGCAAATCGCTGCGTATCGAAGTCTGGGATAGCGGCAGGGGCATACCGGAAGTTCGGCAGAAAGACATCTTTCAGGAATTTGTCCAGCTTGACAACCTCGGGCCCGGCGGCGGCAAAGGCCTTGGCCTGGGGCTTGCCATCGTCGAGCGCCTGGCGCGACTACTGCACCATCGCATCACGCTCGTATCCCGCGTGGGCGTAGGCTCGCGATTCGCCGTCGATGTGCCGCGCCTTTCGCCACCGCCAGCCGCCATGAGCCCGCAGCAGGCAGCCGCGCCGCCGGCACGGAACGAAGATTTAAGCGGCACGCTGATCGCCGTGATCGATGACCAGGCATTGGTACGAGCTGGCATGCATGGGCTTCTCACGGCGTGGGGCTATCAAGTCGTCGTTGCCGGATCGGCGGATGAAGCCGAAGCGCAGCTCCAAAATCTTCGCGAGCCTGACGCCCTGATCTGCGATTATCTCCTGCATGGCGAAGAAACCGGTCTGCAACTCGTGACGCGCTTGCGCGAAAAGTATGGAACCGCAACCACACCATGCATCCTGATCAGCGGCGATACGACGCCGCTCCTTGGACAACAGGCAAAGGCCGCCGGCTGCCGCCTGATGCACAAGCCGGTACGACCGGCGACGCTGCGCACTCTGCTTGACGATCTGCTGAGCGCACGGCGAAACGACGGCCTCGACGGTAACAGCGATCGCGGCGGATAAGTTGTACTGCGCATTCTCCAATCCCGGCGGATTCGAAGGTCCACGTGTAACCCGGCCGCCGCGGCAAAGGCGACGGCTGGATCGAGGCGCTGCGCCCGGATGACCGCAAGCGCGTGGCCCAAATCTGGCAGAACGGGGTGCTGACCCGAGCGCTGATCAGCGATGAATTTCGTTTGCTCACAAAAACGGCCAAGACCTTTTGCTTTGATTTTGCCGATGCAACTCGCCGCGCGGCGCCGGGAAAAAGTCAAAAGCATCGAACTCGAAGTGCTGCGCGCCGACGGCAAACGCGTACACATTGGTCAATGCCGCGCCGCTGTTCGACCGCGAAGACGCTGTGCGCGGCGTAATGAGCTCACAAGTCGACATCACCGAGTGAAACCGCGCCTAAGCCCAGCTCGCGCGGCACAGCCTGCAGCTGGAAAGGTTGTCGATGGACGCACGGCGCAGTTGCGCGCTTGTCGGCGCACTTGCG
>JACMKV010000080.1 GCA_014379915.1 Burkholderiales bacterium | reverse complement strand
CCGGCACTTGGAACGTGCGCGCAGTCAGAGGATCGCCATTGTGCAAATGCGCGCCGAAATCGAAGCCGCATTCCATGCCGTGGATGACGCCGATGAAAGCCCACGGGACGCCGGTTTGCTGCGCGACCTCTTCGTAAAACGGCCGTCCGTGTTGGAGCTTTTTGATGTAGTAGGCGACGTTGCCTTTGAACGGCGGACGCGTTTCGCACATGTCGAAGTAAATCTGGTACTCGTCCTTGAGTGCGCCGTAATCCTTGGCCGCAAGCGGTATCGGCAAGCCGGCGATCACCGTCTCGCCGCCGCGCGTGCGCGCAGGCTCGATGCCCTCGTCCGTCGCGGGCGGCAGCACATCTTCCGCATGCATTTCACGCGATAGCGCGTAGAGCTTGCGCAGATGCGCTTCGAGCTTTTCGAAGTAGCCGTCGAACGGCCCTTTGCGGGCGGCGGCAACCGCTCCGGCCAAGCCTTCGATCGCATCGGCGATCGCGCCTGCTGCTTTGAGCAGCGCCGCTTGATCGAGCCTTGAGCGCTTGCCGCCCAGGGAATCGATCAGGCGCTCGATCTTTTCCTTTTCCGCATCGTCAGCCGATTTTTCGTGGCGCCAGTTCAGCGTATTGAGGGCGCGCCCGATTTCAAGCCGCGCCTGACTGTTCGGTGACATTATTCCTCCTCATGAACGCCGCGATTCGCACGATGCGTAAATCGGGAAGCGCGTCGCCGACCTTCGGACTGCAGGGCGAGTCCCGCGCCTGGCAAAGCGCGCGAGACTGATCGTGGCTGCCGATAATTGGTCGACAATTTTGCGGCGAGAAGAACTTCGGCGACAGCGGGTTTGCTGACGCACGCGGACGTGAAAGGACAAGGATAGCCGGAATCTTGTGGTTCTTCATTGCACCTCCGGGGAGAAGGATGCGATCAATGCTGATCCGGTTTGACTATAGCACTGGTAAACCGGAATTCAAGATTGTCTTGCTGGCGATGGTGACGACGAAAGCAACGGTTAAGCGGCGATTAGCCGCATCGCGATTTATTTATCAGCGATCGTCAGAACGGAATATCGTCGTCGAGATCGTCGAAGCCGCCGCTCTTTGTTGCAGGTTTGTTTTTGCTGGCCCCGGCGCTGGATGAGGGACGCGCCGATTCGCCTGCATTGCTGTCGAAGCTCCGATCGCCGGCGCCGCTGCGGCCGCCAAGCATTTGCATGCGGTCGGCGACGATCTCGGTCGTGTATTTGTCCTGGCCTTCCTTGTCTTGCCATTTGCGCGTGCGCAGCGAGCCTTCGACGTAAACCTGCGAACCTTTCTTCAGGTATTCGCCGGCGATTTCGGCGAGCTTGCCGAAGAACACGACGCGATGCCATTCGGTGCGCTCCTGCTTTTCGCCGCTTTTGTCCTTCCAGGTGTCGGTGGTGGCCACGCTGATATTGGCAATCGCGGCGTTGTCGGTGGTATAGCGCGTTTCCGGGTCGCGGCCGAGGTTGCCGACCAAAATGACTTTATTTACCGATGCCATGGAATCTCCCTGCAATCAAATCTGCTGTTGTTGGTCAAAAGTGCCTCGCCGCGTTTCGGGCGCATTTCGTGACGTTGAACGGCATAGTTTAAAGGAAATCAAGGTTGGGAAAACCGGAGAAACTTTCGTATAGTGACGGGTTACCCGTACCGCCTCTTGGCATGGACAGTATCCGTATTCGTGGGGCGCGCACCCACAATCTGAAGAATATCAGCCTCGATCTGCCGCGCAACAAGCTCGTCGTGATCACCGGATTGTCGGGGTCAGGCAAGTCGTCGCTGGCGTTCGACACACTGTATGCCGAAGGCCAGCGCCGCTACGTCGAATCGCTGTCGGCCTACGCGCGGCAATTTCTGCAGCTGATGGAAAAGCCCGACGTCGATTCGATCGAAGGCTTGAGCCCGGCGATTTCGATCGAGCAGAAAGCAACCAGCCATAACCCGCGCTCGACCGTCGGCACTGTTACCGAAATCCACGATTATCTGCGGCTGCTGTTCGCGCGTGCCGGCGAACCGCATTGCCCTGAGCATGGCGTGGGTTTGCAGGCGCAAAGCGTGTCGCAAATGGTCGACCATGTTTTGCAACTGCCGCCCGACACCCGGCTCATGATCCTGGCGCCGCTGATCGTCGGCCGCAAAGGCGAGCAAGTCGAGCTGTTCGACGAGTTGCGCGCGCAGGGTTTCGTGCGCGTTCGCATCGACGGCAAGGTCTATGAAATCGACGAAGTGCCGAAGCTGCAGAAAACCAAAAAGCATACGATCGAAGTCGTCATCGATCGCCTCAAGGTGCGCCAAGATATCAAGCAGCGCCTCGCCGAATCGTTCGAGACCGCACTGCGCCATTCCGAAGGCCGCGCGCTTGCGGTGGAAATGGATAGCGGCAACGAGCACTTGTTTTCGGCCAAATTCGCCTGCCCGATCTGCAGCTATTCATTGCCCGAACTCGAGCCGCGGCTGTTCTCGTTCAACAACCCGATGGGCGCGTGCCCGCGCTGCGATGGTCTCGGTGCGATCACGTTTTTCGATCCGAAGCGCATCGTCGCATTTCCGCATCTGACGCTGGCGTCGGGCTGCATCCGCGGTTGGGACCGGCGCAACCAGTTTTATTTTCAGATGCTGCAAGGTCTCGCCAGCCATTACGAATTCGATCTCGATACGCCGTTCGAAAAACTGCCCGAGAGCATTCAGAACATCGTGTTGCACGGCAGCGGCCGCGAGAAAATCGACTTCCTGTATTTTGGCGAGCGCGGCAAAAGCCACAAGCGTTCGCATACTTTCGAGGGCATCATTCCGAATCTGGAACGGCGCTATCGCGAAACCGATTCGATGACGGTGCGCGAGGAGCTGGCGCGCTATCTGAACAGCCAGCCGTGTCCGGAATGCGAGGGCACTCGGCTGCGGCTGGAAGCGCGCCATGTGCGCGTGGCCGGCAAGACGATTTACGAGCTGTCGGCATTGCCGCTGAAGCAGGCGTCGGCATTTTTCGAGCAGATGGAGCTGGCCGGAACCAAGCGCGCGATTGCCGAGCGCATCGTCAAGGAAATCGTCAGCCGGTTGCAATTTCTGAACAACGTCGGGCTCGATTATCTGTCGCTCGACCGTTCGGCCGATACGCTGTCCGGTGGCGAATCACAGCGGATTCGGCTCGCGAGCCAGATCGGCTCCGGATTGACCGGCGTCATGTACGTTCTCGACGAGCCTTCGATCGGCCTGCATCAGCGCGACAACGATCGGCTACTCGCGACCTTGCGCCGGTTGCGCGATATCGGCAACAGTGTGATCGTCGTCGAGCACGATTACGACGCGATCCTCGCGGCGGATTACGTCGTCGATATGGGACCAGGCGCCGGCGAACACGGCGGCCGCGTGGTCGCCGAAGGCACGCCGCAGGAAGTCAGCCGCAACCCAGAATCGCTGACCGGGCAATACCTGTCGGGCAAGCGCACGATTTCGAGGCCACGGTTGCGCCTCAAGCCGGATCGCAAGCGCCTGCTGCGGATCAATGGCGCGCAGGGCAACAATCTGAAAAACGTCGATCTCGAATTGCCAGTCGGCCTGTTCGTCTGCGTGACCGGCGTGTCAGGCTCAGGCAAATCGACGTTGATCAACGACACCTTATACAACGCGGTCGCGCGCCATCTGTACGGCAGCACCGCGGAGGCGGCGGCGCACGAATCGATCGCCGGACTCGAATTTTTCGACAAGGTCGTGAGCGTCGACCAGAGCCCGATTGGCCGCACGCCGCGCTCGAACCCGGCGACCTACACAGGCCTGTTCACGCCGGTGCGCGAGCTTTACAAAGGCGTTCCAGAATCGCGCAGCCGCGGCTATGGACCGGGGCGGTTTTCGTTCAATGTCAAAGGCGGTCGCTGCGAAGCGTGTCAGGGCGACGGTGTGCTCAAAGTCGAGATGCATTTCTTGCCTGATATCTACGTGCCGTGCGACGTTTGCCACAGCAAGCGCTACAACCGCGAGACACTCGAAATTCAGTACAAGGGCAAGAACATCCACGAAGTACTGCAGATGACGGTCGAGCACGCCGCGGAATTCTTCGGCGCCGTGCCCGTCGTTTCGCGCAAGCTCGCAACCTTGCTCGACGTAGGCCTCGGCTACATCACGCTCGGGCAATCGGCCACCACCCTTTCGGGCGGCGAGGCGCAACGCGTAAAGCTTTCGCTGGAACTCTCGAAACGCGATACCGGCCGCACGCTCTACATCCTCGACGAGCCGACCACCGGCCTGCATTTTCAGGACATCGATCTGCTTCTCAAAGTGCTGCACCGGTTGCGCGAGCACGGCAACACCGTCGTCGTCATCGAGCACAATCTTGACGTGATCAAGACCGCGGACTGGATCATCGATTTAGGG
>JACMKV010000079.1 GCA_014379915.1 Burkholderiales bacterium | reverse complement strand
CGCCCGTGGTTGTGGCCGACACAACGGCGCGTCTTGCTTCGCTCTGCGCTCTAGTGACTCCGGCGCGGGGCTGAATTATTTACGGACAAGCTCTTAATCTGGAGCGGGAAACGAGGCTCGAACTCGCGACCCCAACCTTGGCAAGGTTGTGCTCTACCACTGAGCTATTCCCGCGAAAAACAGAACAGGGATTATATTTCCTTACTTCTTTTTGTCAAGGAAACCTTGCCTTAAACGCGTTCCGTAACCTGCGGCCATGCCATTTTCATGTAATACACCATCGACCACAGCGTGAGAACGGCGGCGAGGTAAATCAGCCAGGTGCCGACCGCATGCGCATTGAGAACGGCGACATTGTCGTGATACAGCAGCAGCAAGATGGCCGCCATCTGTGTCACCGTTTTGATCTTTCCGGTAAACGAGACCGCCATGCTTTTTCCGGCGCCGATCAGCGCCATCCATTCGCGCAGCGCGGATACCGCGACTTCGCGGCCGATGATGATGAATGCGATAGTCGGGTTGACGCGTTCGAGATCGAGGAGAACGATCAGCGCCGCCGCGACCATCAACTTATCGGCGACCGGATCGAGAAATGCGCCGAACGCCGACGCCTGATTCAGCGTGCGCGCGAGATAACCGTCGAGCCCGTCGGTGATTGCGGCCAATGCGAACAACAGCGTCGCGATCAGATTTTTCTGGTGCATCGGCAGCCACGCGTCGGGCAGATAAAAAATGCCGACGAACAGCGGGATCATCAGGATGCGCAACCAGGTCAGCAGATTGGGAACGTTTAGCGGCATAACCGACGGCGCTTTGCTTGCGAGGTTATCGAGCACAGGATTTTTCGGTTCGGAAATCAACCGCAACCCGGCGCGTCAATGCAACTCTTGATAGATTTTCTCGGCCAGGCTGCGGCTGATACCTTCCACGCGAGCCAACTCGTCGATGCTGGCCGACTGCACGCCCCTGAGCCCGCCGAAGCGCGTCAGGAGGCGCTGCCGGCGTTTGGCGCCAATGCCGCCGATATGTTCGAGGCTCGAACTGGTGCGCGCCTTGGCGCGCTTTGCGCGATGGCCAAATATAGCAAATCGATGCGCTTCATCGCGTATCTGCTGGATCAAATGCAGCGCCGGGTGATCGGCGCCCAATTGTAGCGGCTTTTGATCGTGGGCAAAAACCAGTTGCTCGAGCCCCGGCTTGCGCGCTTCCCCCTTGGCAACGCCGATCAGCGCGATTTCGTGTAGGCCGAGTTCGGCCAAAACTTCGAACGCGACACCAACCTGGCCCTTGCCGCCGTCTATCAGGATCAGATCGGGAAGCTTTCCGTCGGTCGCTTTGCCCTCGCCTTCTGCCAGCTTGCGATAGCGCCGTGTCAGCACCTGGCGCATCGCGGCATAGTCGTCTCCGGGGGTGATGCCGGTGATGTTGTAGCGCCGGTATTCACTGTTCTGCATGCCGCCGTGATCGTAGACCACACACGATGCGACGGTGGCCTCGCCCGAAGTATGGCTGATATCAAAGCATTCGATGCGGTGGGCGGAATCGGGCAGGTTCAGTGATTGCTGCAAAGCCGAGAGTCGCGCTTCCCGCGTTGCCGCCATGGCGATCTTCTGGTCGATTCCGAGACGCGCATTTTGCGCCGCCATCGAAACCCAAGCCTTGCGTCCGCCTATAGCGTTGTTGACGATGCGCACCTTACGCCCGCTTTGCTCGGTCAGCAACTGCTCGAGCGCACCGATCGCAATCCTCTCGCTGACGACGATCAGCGGCGGCGCGGCGCGCCCGAGATAATGCTGCGCAACGAATGCTTCGAGTGCTCCGCCGGCATCGCAGTCGTCGGCGTTCTTCGGATAAAAACTCTTGTCGCCCAAGTGACGGCCGCCGCGGATCATGACCAGGTTAACGCAGACGATGCCGCCGTTGGCGGCGCAGGCGATGATATCGGCATCGAGCTCGCTGTCGTTCGCGACGAACTGTTTTTCGCGCACCGTGCGCAGGCTTTTGATCTGATCTCGTAACAGCGCTGCCGCTTCGAAATCATGGCGTTCTGCGGCGGCATTCATCCTGTCTATCAGCCTTTGAATCACTTCGTCTTCCTTGCCCTGCAGGAACAGCGCGGCGCTGTTGACGTCCTCGAGATAATTCGCGGAATCGATCAAGCCAACGCACGGCGCCGAACAGCAGCGAATCTGATACAGCAGACAAGGACGCGAACGGTTGCGGAAAACCGTGTCCTCGCAGGTACGAACACGAAATACTTTTTGCAGCAGATGGATACTTTCCTTGACCGCGCCCGAATTCGGAAACGGACCGAAGTAACGATGAGCCTTATCGAGCGAGCCTCGGTAGTAGGCCAGGCGTGGCACCGAATCTCTGGTGAGTTTGATATAGGGATATGATTTGTCGTCGACAAACCGGATGTTATAGCGCGGTGTTAACGTTTTTATCAGGTTGTTTTCGAGCAGCAGCGCTTCCGCTTCCGAGCGCGTCACGGTCGTTTCGATGGCGGCAATCTGCGCGACCATAAGCTGAATTCGCGGCGAAACCCCCAGGGTTTTCTGGAAATACGAGGAAACGCGCTTTTTGAGATCGCGCGCCTTGCCGACGTAGATCGCCTGGGCTTCGCTGTTGATCATGCGATAGACACCCGGCATATGCGGCAAATTAGCCAGCGTCTCGGCTACGTTAAAGACGACTTGTTCCATGCGTACAAAGACTAAACGGTTACTCTTTCGTTCATGCCTCAACATATCGCATCAAGCGGGTTGCTGAATTTTTTGCTGGCGCCTCGCTGGAAAGGAGGAAAGCAGAGCCACCCGCACTTCGCGCTGCCCCTCCTTTCACGCGGGGGCGACACGCAGTGGTGGAGTGGAGCGCTCGATCTTCCGCCCGCTCTGCGGCACCCATACGGCGCTGGATCAGGACAATCGGTCGATGGCGTTCAAATGTTTCACGATCCTTTCGAATACCGCTTCGAACATGGTGTCGGTCAAGCGCCTCGTCTGCGTGTTATAGCGGCTGCAGTGATAGCTATCGAACAGCGTGGGTCGGCCACCGGGGCGGTGAATAGCGCCATGAGCGAATGGGCATAGCGATGCCTTGATATCCATTGCCAGCAGCACCGCGCGATGGGCGATTCCACCCAGCGCCAGGATCGCGGAATCGGGTGAAAGGCCGGCGATCTCGTCACGCAAATAGCGATTGCAGCGTTTTACTTCGGCCAGCTCGGGTTTGTTTTGCGGCGGCAGACATTTGACGGTATTCGTGATCCGGCAGTCGAACAGCGTCAGATCGTCGTCGCGGCTGATGGATTGGCCGCGACTCGCGAAACCGAAACGATGCAGCGTGCGATAGAGCAGGATGCCAGCATAGTCACCCGTGAAAGGTCGGCCGGTTCGGTTAGCGCCGTGCATACCGGGCGCCAAGCCGACGATTAGCAACCGCGCGTGCGGATCGCCGAATGGTGCGACCGGGCGCGCGTGATAATCCGGATGCGCGGCCCTGGTCCGATCGAGAAAATCAACCAGCCGCGGACACGCACGGCAATTCTCGTCGTAAAAACCGGCGGGTAAATCGGAGGATTTTTGCACTAAAACAGATGGCGCTTTAGAATCGCGTTCTTTTTTCGATCACGGAAACCACCATGGCCAAAGCACTCGCGACCGAAATCCGCGCCGGCAACTTGCTCGAATGGGACAAGCGCGTCTGGCGCGTGCTGAAATGCTATCACGTCCATGTCGGCGGCCGCGGCGGCGCGTTCATGCAGGTCGAGATGAAGGACATCGAGGCCGGAACCAAAACCAATCAGCGTTTCCGTACCGACGAAAAAGTCGATCGCGCGTTCGTCGAGAGCCGCGAAATGGAATACCTGTACAACGACGGCAGCGGTTTCGTCTTCATGGACAAGAACAATTACGAGCAGATGACGCTTTCCGCCGAATTCCTCGAAGGGCAAACCGGTTTTCTGTTGCCGAACACGGACGTGCAGGTCAATTTTCACAACGAGCGCGCGATCGGCTTGCAATTGCCGTCAAGCGTCGTTCTCAAGATTATCGAAACCGATCCCAACCTGAAAGGCTCGACCGCAACCAGTTCCTACAAACCGGCCAAAACCGAAACCGGCCTGACGGTGATGGTGCCGCCTTTCGTGCTGGAAGGCGAGCGCATCAAGGTCAACACGGATTCAGGCGAATACGTCGAGCGGGT
>JACMKV010000078.1 GCA_014379915.1 Burkholderiales bacterium | reverse complement strand
GCATGACCGGTATCTGCTTGCTGCCGTTTTCCGCGATATAACTGGCGTCAAGCCGCGCCGGCATCGAAAAATCGACCTGCACGGTACCGCATTGCCAGATACGTTCGAGGCAATCCTTCAGCGAAAACTCGATCTTCGGTCCGTAAAAAGCGCCTTCGCCCGGCTGCAGTTGCCAGCTGATGCCTTTGCTGTTCAGAGCGAGTTCGAGCGCCGCTTCGGCCTTGTCCCAGATGTCGTCGGAGCCCACCCGTTTTTCCGGCCGGGTTGAAAGTTTGACCAGCACCTCATCGAAACCAAAGTCGGCATAAACGGCGTGCAGCAAATCGATAAACTTCGCGACCTCGTCCTGAATCTGCGCTTCCGTGCAGAAAATGTGCGCGTCATCCTGGGTGAATCCGCGTACGCGCATCAACCCATGCAATGCCCCAGACGGCTCATTGCGATGGCACGAACCGAATTCGGCGAGCCGCAGCGGCAAATCGCGGTAGCTTTTCAGCCCTTGATTGAACACCTGCACATGGCCCGGGCAATTCATGGGCTTGACCGCGAACTCGCGCTCCTCGGACTGGGTGGTGAACATGTTCTCCTTGAACATTTCCCAGTGACCGGATTTTTCCCACAGGGCGCGATCGAGAATCTGCGGGCACTTGATCTCGTCGTAGCCGTGCTTATCCAGCACCCCGCGCATGTACTGCTCCACCTGCTGATAGATCGTCCAGCCCTTCGGGTGCCAGAACACCATGCCCGGCGCTTCGTCCTGCAGATGAAACAGATCGAGCTGCTTCGCAAGCTTGCGGTGATCGCGCTTTTCGGCTTCAGCGAGGCGATGCAGATAGGCGTCCTGATCTTCCTTTCTGGTCCACGCAGTGCCGTAAATCCGCTGCAGCATCTCGTTGTTCGAATCGCCGCGCCAATACGCGCCGGCAACTTTCATCAGCTTGAATACCTTGAGCCGAGCCGTCGATGGCACGTGCGGACCGCGGCACAAATCGATCCAGTCGCCCTGGCGATATAGCGACAATATTTCGTTCTGCGGGATGGCGGCGATGATTTCGGCTTTGTAATGCTCACCGAGGCCGCGAAAGAACGCGACCGCCTCGTCGCGCCCCAGCACTTCGCGTTGCAATTTCAGATCGCGCTTACTGATTTCCGCCATGCGCTTCTCGATCTCTTCGAGATCTTCGGGCGTGAACGGGCGTTTGTACGAGAAATCGTAGTAGAAACCGTTTTCGATCACCGGGCCTATGGTCACCTGCGCATCAGGGAATAATTCCTTGACGGCATGCGCCAGCAGATGCGCGGTCGAATGGCGTATCAGCGCGATACCTTCGGCGTCACGTTCAGTGACGATCTCAAGATCAAGATCGCGATCGATGCAAAACGAAGTATCGACAAGTTTGCCGTCGACCTTTGCCGCTAATGCTGCGCGCGCGAGACCGCTACCGATGCTGGCGGCGACTTCCGCGACCGTAACCGGATGTACAAACGATTTTTTTGAGCCGTCGGGTAAACGAACGTCAGGCATGAAACGACACGTTACAAACTGGGGGTTACAGACTTTGTTGCACAATTGTAGGGAGTAACCCTAGAAACACTACACTAAACACTACGCGCGGGACAAAATAAAAGTGCGGGATCGCCGCACTCTTCATACTGAATTATGGTAGGCGCGATTGGACTCGAACCAACGACCCCCACCATGTCAAGGTGGTGCTCTAACCAGCTGAGCTACGCGCCTGAAACCGCCGCCAGTTTAGCGCAATCGCTAGGCCGCATCAAACCGCGCAGCCGTAAAACACCCCTCGGCCGCCCTGATTTCGTGCCAGACGACGGCGGCGCGCGCGGACGGAAACCAATTCGAAAACAAGATAACGGAATTCAGGCGAACCCAGTTTGCGCCGGCGAAACGGGCGGGGTCGTTCATCCCCGTTTTTACGGAAAGCGGGGGAAAATCAGAAGCGACCTATAAGGCCCTTGCAGTTTTCACGGCCCGACGTTCTCCACTGAGGCGCTTTTGCTGGAATCGCGCCACTTCCAGCGCAACAACACGCGTAATTGCCGAAAGAAATCGGCATCCAGACTGTCGGGCAAAACCACTACGTGTCTGACGAAACGGTACCCTTCGATCTTCAGATTAACAGTTGTCAGATAAGGCGCGACAAAGCTCGTACCCACAACGACCGCTTCGCGCCATTCGCCGCTCTTGAATTGCACCGCGCATACACAATCATCATTGAGTTCGAGCGCGGCAATGGCGCGCGAAGCGGCGCGCAGTGCATCCCGCCGCACCGTGATCACCGCGCTTGCGATGATGGCAGGCGTGATCGGCACGGCAATCAACCAAGGCACTGAAAGCCACAGCAGCACCAAAGCCGCCGAGTGAGCAGCGACCAAAAGATAGGCGAGCTTTTTTGACGGTTTAAGGGAGAAGCGTAGCAACGCGATAAACTTTATTAAACGTTGGCTGATTGGTTAAGACCCATGCCTACCTTTCTGCCGGAGGGCTTTACCGCTCCCGCGCCGCCTCATGGACGGTTTTCTGCACAGGCGACAGTAAATATTCCAGGACAGTGCGACTACCCAAGTTGATCTCGGCGCTAACTTGCATCCCCGCGGACAATGCGTG
>JACMKV010000077.1 GCA_014379915.1 Burkholderiales bacterium | reverse complement strand
GCTCCGCAAGTTAGCCTTCGCCGAAATCCTCTCGTCGTCCGCTCTCACAATTTTCATCTGAGTTTCAGAGTTGAGAGCCCCACGAGCACCAGCATCATCGTGATGATCCAGAAGCGGACGACGACCTGATTTTCTTTCCAGCCCTTCAATTCATAGTGATGATGCAGCGGCGCCATGCGGAAAATGCGTTTGCCGGTCAGCTTGAAGGACGCGATCTGCAGCGCCACCGACAGCGTTTCGACGACGAATACGCCGCCCATCACGAACAGCACGATTTCCTGACGCACGATCACCGCAAGCACGCCGAGGGCGGCGCCGAGCGCGAGCGCGCCGACATCGCCCATGAACACTTCGGCCGGGTAGGCGTTGAACCATAGAAATGCCAGCCCCGAGCCGGCCAGCGCGGCGCAGAATACGGTGAGTTCACCGGCGCCGGGAATGTACGGAAAGCCCAGGTATTTAGAGAACACCGCGTGACCGGCGACATAGGCGAATACGCCGAGCGCGCTTGCGACCATCACGGTCGGCATGATGGCGAGGCCGTCGAGGCCGTCGGTCAGGTTGACCGCATTGCTGGTGCCGACGATGACGAAATAGCTGACGAGCAGAAAACCGACGGCTCCGAGCGGATACGCGACTTGCTTGAAAAACGGCACGATGAATTCGGTTTGCGCCGGCAGCGAGGTCGAAAACGCCAGGTAAGCGGCGGCACTGAGCCCGATCACCGATTGCCAGAAATATTTGTCGCGCATCGACAAACCCTTTGGATTGCGATGCACGACCTTGCGGTAATCGTCGACCCAGCCGATCGCGCCGAAACCGAGCAGCACGAGCAGTACGACCCAGACCAGCCGATTTGTCAGATCGGCCCACAACAGCGTGGTGATGATGATCGACACCAGAATCAGCGCGCCGCCCATGGTCGGCGTGCCGCTTTTGATCAGATGCGTTTGCGGGCCGTCGTCGCGCACCGCCTGACCGATCTTGTAGGCGGTCAGTTTGCGGATCATGGTCGGGCCGACCACGAATGAGATGCCGAGCGCGGTCAAGGTCGCGAGCACGGCGCGCAGTGTGATGTAAGTGAACACATTGAAAGCACGGATGTCCTCGGCCAGCCACTGGGCAAGCGCGAGCAGCATCAGCGGCGCTCCCCTAAACAGAAATCCCCCCTAACCCCCTTTTTGCAAAGGGGGAAATAGATTTGCGCCCTCCTTTGCACAACCGGGTCGATGCACGGTTTCACTCTTTCAATGAGGCGCGCACCCCGAATTCCTGCTTTTTGAGAAAGAGGCAAGCCGCTGCATTGATACCTTTGGAAAAGGCAAACAGAGAATTCCCCCCTTTGAAAAAGGGGGGCCAGGGGGGATTTGCGTCTGCACCCCGCTCGAAAGACGAATCGAAGAGGACTCCGCATCACTTCCCACCCTCGTCTTGCAGCGCAACGACCACGCGTTCCATTTTCATGAAGCGCGATCCTTTGACCAGCACGGTCGTGCCTGGCGTGAGCTCGGCGTCGACGGCCCTGATCAGGTCTTCGACGTTGGCGAGATGCTGCGCGCCGGAGCCGTAGCGCGCGACTGCCGCGCGGCTCAGTTCGCCCAACGCGAACAGCCGGTTAATGCCGGCCGCGCGCGCATCGTCGCCGAGCGCCGCATGCATCGCCTCGGCGTCGCTGCCCAATTCGCCCATATCGCCGAGCACAAAGATTTTCTTGCCCGGCGCGGCGGCCAGTACTGCGATGGCCGCGCGCATCGACGCCGGATTGGCGTTGTAGCTGTCGTCGATCAACATTGCGCCGCGCCGCGCCGGCTTGCGCTGCAAGCGGCCCTTGACGCCGGAAAATTCGCGCAATCCGGCGGCGATGTTTTTGCCATCGATGTTCACCGCAATGGCGGCGGCGCTGGCGGCCAGCGCGTTCCTGACATTGTGTGCGCCGGGCACGGCGATCCGCGTGGTCACTTCACCACCAGGTGTGCGCATGATGATATCGCTGCCCTCACCGCTCTGAGTGTAGCGCGCGCTGATTTGCGCAGTCGTATCGAGACCGAAAGCGAGCGTACGGTGCTTGCCGGCCAGCTTGCGCCAAAGCGGCGCATGTACGTCATCGGAATTGATGACGGCGACGCCGTCATCGTTCAGCCCTTCGAAAATTTCGCCTTTGGCGCGCGCCACGGATTCGACGCTGCCTAGCCCTTCGAGATGTGCGGCGGCCGCGTTGTTGACCAGTGCAACATCAGGCTTTGCCAGGCGGCTCAGATAAGCAATTTCGCCGAGATGATTCATGCCCATTTCGATCACGGCGTAGCGATGCGACGTGCGCAGCCCAAGCAGGGTTAGCGGCACGCCGATATCGTTATTCAGATTGCCGCTGGTCGCGAGAACGGAATCGGCAGATGCGGAAGCCGCAGCTGGAGCATTCGCCCGGTCGGCGACACGAAGAATGGAAGCCAGCATTTCCTTGACCGTGGTCTTGCCGTTGCTGCCGGTCAAAGCGACCAGCGGCATGGCGAATTTGCCGCGCCAATAGGCGGCCAGTTTGCCGAGCGCGAGCCGCGTGTCTTCGACCAGCAGAAGCGGTAATTCGGTCGCGGCGTATTCTGCCTTTCCTATCTCGGATCCCCGATCCCCGATTTCCGATTCCCTATCTCCTATCCCCGATCCCCGGTTCCCTATCCCCGATTCCCTATTCCCTATTCCCGCCGCCGTTTCCCCAACCAGCGCCGCCACTGCGCCTTTTTCCTGCGCTTCGCCGAGGAACTGCAAGGCATCGAAGCGCTCGCCGCGCAAAGCGACGAACAAGTCGCCCGGCACCACCGTGCGGCTATCGGTATGCACACGCGTGAACAGGACGTCGGCGCCGCGCTGCCGCGCGCCGAGTGCCATCGCGGCTTCGCGCAGACTCATCATAGGGAGCCTCTAATTAACTCCGGCATGGTCGCGACGACGACTTTGCGGGATGCAGCGCTAGAAGCGACGAGCGCCGTTGGGTCAATCCCAACAAGCGAGGAACTACAACGCGATACGCCCGCAAAGCCGTCGTCCCTTTGGGTTTCGGCAAAAAGGGGCTGCCTGCAGCGTTGCACGGCTTGCCCGTAGTGCACGCCGCAGCAAGGAGCAGGGGCCCCGCGCGCGGGGATGCGACCGCGAAGGCGTGCGCAAAGCCCGCGTTTAATGGCGTGCCGCATCCCCCTTCCGGGTCGCATCCGCGCGCGGTGCGCGTGGAAACCTGCTCCGCCGGAAGCGGGCGCGCTACTGATGCTGCGCCGCGCGCCTCGCATCCAGCCCCTTTTTGCCGAAACGCGATCCATGCCGGAATTAATTAGAGGCTCCATGGCACACGTGCGGTTCGCGCCCGCCCAGTCCGCGGCGGGCGGCCGCGACGTCGCTGAACGGCAGGCGCACGCCATTGATTTCCTGATATTCCTCGTGGCCCTTGCCGGCAATCAGGACGATGTCTCCGCAATGCGCGGTGTGGATCGCCTCTGCGATCGCGACCGCGCGGTCTTCGAACACCTGTACCGCGCTGACGCCGGCGCCGGCCATGATTTCGTCGATGATCGCGCACGGCTTCTCGAAACGCGGATTGTCGCTGGTTACGATCACCTGGTCGGCCAGCCGGGTTGCGACTTCTGCCATGATCGGGCGCTTGCCGCGATCGCGGTCGCCGCCGCAGCCGAATACGCAAATCAGCTTCCGGGTTTGCGCTTTGTCGGAACGTTGCTCGCCGCACGCTGTGGTTTGATCGTTGATCAGTTCGCGCAATGTCGCCAGCGCCTTGCCGAGCGCGTCCGGCGTATGGGCAAAGTCGACGACGACCAGCGGGCGGTTGCCGCCGCCCAGCATTTGCAAACGGCCTGCGACCGGCTCGACACCGGCCAACGCGCTGACGGCGTCATTCAGAGCGACGCCGCCGGTGAGCAGCACACCGAGTGCGCCGAGCAGGTTTGCTGCGTTGAAACGACCGAGCGCGCGGCTTTGCAAGCGCGCTTCACCAACCGGGCTGACCACGTCGAAAGTCAATCCTTGCGCGGTCAATTGCAGGTTGCGCGCGGCAAGCCCGGCGTCGCCGAAGCCATAGCCGAGCAGTTCGACGCCGGACCGGCTGACCTCAGCCGCGATGGCCGCGCCGTAATAGTCGTCGAGGTTGATGACCGCATGACGCAAACCGGGCCAGCGGAACAGCTCGGCCTTGGCCGCGGCATAAGTCTGCATGTCACCGTGATAATCGAGGTGATCGCGAGTCAGATTGGTGAACAGCGCGGTATCGAAGGCGATGCCATTGAGCCGGTACTGGGCCAGGCCATGCGAAGACACTTCCATGGCAACGCATTCAGCGCCCTGCCGCCGGTATTCAGCGAACAGCTTTTGCAGCGCGACGGCGTCGGGCGTCGTGTGCGTGCCGACGCTTAACCCGCCGGGAAAGCCCGCGCCGAGCGTTCCAATCACAGCGGTTTTGCGCCCGAGCCGATTCAGCGCCTGGGCGATCCAGTGGCTGCAAGTCGTTTTGCCGTTGGTCCCGGTCACGCCTATCGTCCGCATCTGCTGCGAGGGATCGCCGTAAACCTGCGCGGCGATTTCGCCAAGATGGCGGCGCAGCCCGGCAATGCCAAGCTGCGGTACGCGCCACGCCGTATCCCACACGAAACCGTCGCCGCTTTCCCACAGCACCGCTATTGCGCCGGCTGCAATCGCCTTGCCGATGAATGCACGGCCGTCATTTACCTCGCCGGGGCAGGCAATAAACGTATCGCCGGGCCGCACGCGCCGACTGTCGGTGGCCAGACTGTGCGGGGCAGCGCCAAGCTCGCGTAGCCGGGAATTGAGCCGCTGAAGGTCGAATGTCGTCATGCCGTTACTTGTCCGGCGCGCGACGCATCTGTCGCACTTGCACCAGCTGCGCCAGCCGCTTGCCCGATACCTTCGCCTTCTCGTCTCACGCCGTTGTTGCCCGGTTGCTGCTGTTGGTTGCGCGATGCGCCTGATTTCTGACCTGCCTGCCGTCCCCGGCTATGCCTGCCGTTCCGCGAATCTCGCGCGACGGAACTTCTGATGAACTGCCGTTCGCCCTAGTCGAAAGGCAAGTGACCATTCATGGTTCGACCAGCTCACCACGAACGGAGGACTTAATCAGAGCCCTCGCTAGATTTCTTCCTTGATTGCGATCGTCTCGTCGTCCGGCGGCAGGATGTCCTGATTGGCCGATCCAGCCGCTGCATCAGGCGCCACCGACAACATGCGCAAAGCACCGCTCATGACGGAACTGAATACCGGAGCAGCCACCGCGCCGCCGTAATGCTGGCCGCCATTAGGCTCATCGATCATCACGGCAACCACGAGCCGCGGGTCGGACGCAGGCGCGAAGCCGACGAACGAAGAGATATAGCGGCGAGCGGCGTAGCTGCCGTTTTCGGCTTTGTGCGCCGTGCCGGTTTTGCCGGCAACGCGGTAGCCCATGATCTGCGCCTTCAAGGCGGTGCCGCCGGGCTGTACAACGGTTTCCAGCATTTCGCGTACGGCTTGCGCCGTCTCGGGCGACAGCACCTGCTCGCCTTCAACCGGCCCGCTACCCGCATCGAGCCTGATCAGTGAAATCGGCTTCAGCTGGCCATCGGCGGCGAACACCGTGTAGGCGCGCGCCAGCTGCAACAGGCTGACCGAGATGCCGTGGCCGTAGGACATGGTCGCGTGCTCGATCGGCTTCCAGCTCTTGTGCGCGCGCAGCTTGCCGGCGGCCTCGCCGGGAAAGCCGGAACTCGGCGGCACGCCAAAACCGACGTCGTGAAAAATGTCCCATAGCGCCTGCGGCGGCAGCGACATCGCAAGCTTGACCGAACCGACGTTCGACGATTTCTGAATCACCTGGGCGACGGTCAGCGCGTCGTGGCGATGTGCGTCGCGTATCGTTGCGCGGCCGATGCGCAGCCAACCGGGTGCGGTGTCGATCACGCTGTTCGCATCGAATGCGCCCGATTCGAGCACGGCGGCAACGGTAAACGGCTTCAAGGTCGAACCCGGCTCGAACAGATCGGTAATCGCGCGGTTGCGCGTGCGATCGCGATCGAGTTTGCCGCGATTGTGCGGGTTGTAGGTCGGCAGGTTGGCCATCGCCAGCACTTCACCGGTCTTGACGTCGAGCACGATCGCAGCGCCAGCCTTGGCGCGATTGGCGGCGACCGCTGCCTTGAGTTCGCGATGCGCGAGATACTGAATCTTGCGATCGATCGACAGTATCAGATCCTGGCCATTGACCGGCGCGCGCATGCTGCCGACCTGCTCGATAATGCGACCGCGGCGGTCCTTGATCACCTGCCGGCTGCCGGGCTTGCCGGCCAGGCTGTCCTGATAGGCGAGCTCCAGACCTTCCTGCCCGTTGTCGTCCATTCCGGTGAAACCGATCACGTGCGCAAGCTCTTCGCCAGCCGGATAAAAGCGCTTGTATTCGCGCTGCGAAAAAATGCCGGAGATCTTGAGCGCGGCAACGTTGGCCGCTTCCTCAGGCGAAATATGCCGCTTGAGATAAAGAAACTCGCGGCTGGTATCGACGAGTCGACGATTCAACTCGATACTGTCGAGCCCAAGTAGCTTGACCAGGCGATTCCGATCACCCGCGCCCAGGCGCAGTTCGGCCGGGCTGACCCAGACTGACTCGAGCGGCGTGCTGATCGCGAGCAGCTCGTTGTTGCGATCGGTGATGACGCCGCGATGTGCACTGATGTTGAGCACGCGCGCATAACGCGTTTCACCCTTCTGCCGCAGGAAATCATTCTGCAAGCCCTGCAGATAAAGCGCGCGCAGCAATAGCGCGGCAAACCAGAAACCGATCAATGCGAACAAAAAGTGCGAGCGGCCGATCGGCAACCGCAGGGAAACTGCCGACATGGCGGGGTTGACCGGCGGCTTCATCGCCGCTCGTTTCGCCTTGGCGCCAGCTGTAAGCGGCCGGCCTGCGGAGCCTGCTGCGGCGCCTGCATCCGCAGTTTCTCGACCGCGATCCGCTCGATGCGCGCGTGCGTCGCCCACGTGCTTTGCTCGAGCTGCAGCTGACCCCACTCGACGTCGAACTGGCGCGCCCGGTCCTGCTCCGTCTGCAATTCCGTGTACAAGCCGCGTGCGCGGTGCTGCGACGTGACGACGCCGATCGCGCAGCCGATAAAAACGATTAGCAGAAAAATATTGAATTTGGCCATTTCAGATTCGCTCGGCGACGCGAAGGGTTGCGCTGCGCGAGCGCGGATTCATGACCAGTTCGGCCGCCGATGCGCGTATCGCCTTGCCGATCAAGCGCAGCCTGGGTTTCGGCAACTCGGCCGCGCGCAACGGCAGCCGGCTCGGCATCGCATCGCCGCGCGCGTTGTCGCGCATGAAGCGTTTGACGATGCGATCTTCGAGCGAGTGAAAGCTGATCACGACCAGCCGCCCCAATGCCATCAGCATGGCGATGCACTGCGGCAGCACAGCGCTTAATTCTTCGAGTTCGCGGTTCAGATAAATTCGGATCGCCTGGAAGGTGCGCGTTGCCGGATGGTGATGCGGTTCACGCGTCGGCACGGCTTTGGCGACGAGGGCAGCCAGTTCCTGGGTAGTCGCAATGGGCTGCAACGCGCGCGCTTCGACAATTGTGCGAGCGATGCGTTTGGCATAGCGTTCTTCGCCGAACGTCTTGATCACGGCGCTGATTTCAGCTTCGTCCGCGCCGGCCAGCCATTCGGCTGCAGTTTCGCCGCGGCTTTGATCCATGCGCATATCGAGCGGGCCGCCGAGGCTGAAACTGAAACCGCGCGCGGCGGTGTCGAGCTGCGGCGACGATATGCCGAGGTCGAGCAGAATGCCGTTGACGTGTTCGATGCCGGCGCGGTGCAATGCCGCAGCCATCTGTGCGTATCCTTCGTGCAGCACATCCAGACGCCGATCGGCGAGCGTGTGGGCAGCGGCGATTGCATCGATGTCTTTGTCCATGGCGATCACGCGGCCGGCGCTGCCGAGTCGCTGCAGAATTGCGCGGCTGTGCCCGCCGCGGCCAAACGTGCAATCGACGTAGATGCCGTCCGGCTGCACCTGCAAGGCTTCGATCGCCTCGGCTAGCATGACGGGAAGATGCGCCGCCGGCGCGGGCGTGCCCGCAGCGGCAATCGGTCCGCTCATAAGGAAAAGCCTTCGAGCTCGACCGGCATTTCGCCATCCTTCAGCGGAAGCGCGCGCTCGCATTGCTTGATCCAGCTTTCCTCATCCCACAGTTCGAATTTGCGTCCGAGCCCGACCAGTACGACTCTCTTGTCGAGGATAGCGTGTTCACGCAGCTTCGGCGGCACCAGAATCCGGCCTGCGCCGTCCATCGCGACTTCCTCGGCGCGGCCGACGATCGTTCGCTGCAGATTGCGCATCTGCTCGTTGAAACCGGACAAGCTCATGATTTTTGCCTCGATCGGCACCCATTCGGGCTCCGGATAGACCAGCAGGCAATGACTGGGGTCGGCAGTGATGATCAGACGGCCTTCGCATTGCACGATCAGCGCGTCGCGATGTTTCGCCGGCACTGCGAGCCTCGCTTTGCTATCGAGACTGAGATGCGCGAGACCGCGAAACATGCCTCCCCCTTGAACCTGTTCCCACTTTTTACCACTTTCCGCCACTTGATCCCACTATAAATAAATCATATTGGGTGGTCAAGCGGAAAAGCTAAAATTTTAGTAGACGCGACAAACACTTAGGGGATGCTTCTGAAGCTGCTTTGCGTGGGACTTACGCTTTATTTAAATGCTTAATATTGAAAGTGATAGGAGAGGAATCGAATCGAAGTGGGAAAGACTTGAGCGCCATTCCGATCTCTGGAAAGGGGAATGGGCGAGCAGAAACGGAAGGGAAATAAACCACAAGATCGCTGCAAGCTCACGACGATGTACTCCCTCCCCGCTTGCTGGGGAGGGCTGGGGTGGGGATGCTGAGGAGAGCATGGCTGTCAAGAGCCAGGGCTCGCGTTCGCAACCGTCGCATCCGCATCCCAACTTTCCCCCGTCAAAGGGAAGGAGAGGCGGGTGCAGCGCTTGGGTGAAAAAGAAGCTGGCCGGTAAGCCGGGTTCTGTTAGGGACAACTTGAAATCGTCCCTATGACAGTCATTCCTCTGGGGGCGCCGTTACCGACGCGCTCTAGCAGCCTACCCGGAAGCAGCGCGAGCCACGCTATGGCTTCCTATTTGGCCTTGCTCCGGATGGGGTTTACCCTGCCGTTGCTGTTACCAGCAACGCGGTGAGCTCTTACGGCGGCTTTTCATCTCACCGCGGATAGCCGCGATGAGCTTTTAGCTCCGGCTAACCTGAAGGAAAGCCTTCACTAAAAAGCCGCCAAGCGGCTACGCCGCTTCACACCTTTTCACCCTTACCTGATCTTCACCCCTACCCACTTACGCGAGCGAGACTTCGCAGCCTTTCGGCCGCAAAGTCGGGTGAAGCCATCGGCGGTATATTTTCTGTGGCACTTTCCATCGCCTCACGGCGTCCGGCCGTTAGCCGGCATCCTGCTCTCTGGAGCCCGGACTTTCCTCTGCTCTTGGAATTCAAGAACAGCGACTGTCTGGCCAGCTTCAAGCCTGATAGTAGCACCGCCGCGTGAAGCTGGCTGGAGCCTAACAACATGTGATCGCGCCTGTTGCGCCAAGACGACATAGACTGTCGCGACGCCGTTCGAGAATGGCAGCCCATGGTGAACGACACGCTGCTGCGGCAATGGATGATTCCGCGCCTGCCGCGAAAAATCGATACGCTGACGTTGCAAAGCAAGCTCGAACAGCAGGATTACCGGATCGATGTGCGGACAATTCAGCGCGACCTGAACAAGTTATCCCGCGCACTGCCGCTGATAGGCGACGAAGCCAGGCCACAAGGCTGGTCCTGGCGCGCAGATGCAAAAGCGCTCGACGTGCCGGCGCTCGATCCGCAGGAAGCTCTCGCCTTTCAAAATGGTGGAAGCCCACCTCAAACCTTTGTTGCCGACCGCTACCCTGAATTATCTGCGCCCGTACTTCGATAATGCCAAAGGCGTGCTGGACGCTGCGGGTAACGGCGTTTCAAAGTGGCCGACGAAAATCCGCGTACTGCCGAAGGGGTTGACCCAGTTACCGCCCGGGGTCAACGCGGAAGCGCAATCGGTAATTTATCAGGCGTTGTTGCAAGAGAAGCAGGTCGCTATCCGTTATCAACCTGCGGACCGGCAAAGATTTGACGGAATATGTCGTAAACCCGCTCTCGCTCGTCGTGCGCAACAGCATCGTCTATCTCGTGTGTACGATGTGGGACTACAAAGAAGTGCGCCAGCTTGCGTTGCATCGCGTGCGCAAAGCCGAACTCCTCGACAGCGCGAGCGTTATGACAACCGGCTTCGACATCGATGCGTACATCGCGCAAGGAGAATTCGGTTTTCGGCGGCATCATCGCGCTGGAAGCGGTGTTTACGAAGGCAGCCGCTTTGCAGATTGCTGAATGCCTGATCAGCGCGGACCAGACCATCGAGGAATTCGACGAAGACCGGGTGGTAATGCGCGCAAGTGTGCAGGGTACGCAGGAGTTACGTTGGTGGTTGTTGGGGTTCGGGGATGAAGTTGAGGTTAAAAGCCCGAAATCACTGCGTGCCGAGTTCCGCAAGATGGCGATCAATCTCGCCAATCGCTACGCGCTGGGAAGTCGCTTGGCCGCTTTAGCTTGTCTTGTTTTTAGCGGGAAATATCGAGTGGGGAATACGAGTTCTTGTTTTCATGAGACGAAGCCAATGCTTGCGATGAACTTGCTCTTTCTTTCAGCCGGCATTCTTCCATCAGCGCTTCCGCGACCGGATGCACAGTGGAGCGTCGTTAGAGAGGGACATCGCCTCAAGCACTCTCAGGCGCCTCAAAAGCAGTCGCCGCGTAACGACAGGTATTTCGTCCTCTTCATCTTCCGGCAGTGAGATCCCCGACTCTGGCTCGCTAAACACAAGCTCAAGAAACTCTCGGTCCTTGAACAAGCTTTTGGTTTGCGCGCACGGGAGCTGCGTCGCCAGTCTCAGCACTGATATCGAAGCAATTTGTCGGTACATTCCCAGATCCCGACCTAACGAAGCCAAGAGGATTTTTTCCGTTGAATTCTCAAGTCCGCTCCCCTTTTCATCAATTCGCTAAGGACTTATGGTAGCGCTTGGGAGCGACAAAGCATGTCGTTTAGTGATGAAGATGGGGGTATACCCGACAAGGAATATGACGAGACCAGCTAGCGGCCCGATCAAGGCGTTCGGGGAGAAGGCTTAGACGGTCGGCTTATTTTTCTTTCCGGACACCTTGACTTGTTCGCGTCGTTGGACTACATCTTAAATCGAGGGCCGACCCTATCCCTTGGCATTTCAGGCTCTCGAAAAGGAGGGCATCATGAGACGACGACTTTATTTTTTGTTGCCGAATGTGGAGAGCGCAAACCAGATGCTGAACGATTTGCTGCTCGCTCGCATCGAGGAGCGGCATGTGCACTTTCTGGCGAACCCCGACATTGCGCTGGGAGACCTGCCGGAAGCCAATGTGCTGCAAAAAACCGACATCATCCATGGCGCGGAGTCGGGTTTGGCGATCGGCGCGATGGCAGGTGTTCTCGGCGGGGCGCTGGTCTTGCTGTTTCCGCCGGAAGGCGCGCATTTGCAGCTCGGCGCTTTGTTGTTGGCCGCGATTGTCGGCGCGCTTTTTGGGATATGGGCGTCCAGCATGGCCGCCAGCGCGATTCCGAATTCGCGCCTGAAAACGTTCGAAGCCGCAATCGAACGCGGCCAGGTGCTGATGATGGTCGACGTGCCACTGCACAAAGTTGCGGCGACGCGCGAACTGGTCGAAAAACGTCATCCTGAAGCGGTATCCGGCGGCGTCGAGGCGACAATACCGGCTTTTCCGTGATTGCCGATTCGCGCGACTGAGGATCAGTCCAGGTCGCGGCGCTATTCTGGCTGCGACGCGCAAAAAAAACGGCTAGCCGATTGGCTAGCCGATTTTGCACAGGATAGGCGGTAACGGCACAGTATTACGCGGCAAGCAAAAGTTTTTGCAGATCGATGCCCAAACCACGGGCAATGCCTTCGCCGTATGTCCCGTCAGCTTTGCAGAAGTGCTGCACCATACGTTCCTGGATGTAGCGATCGACGGTGGTCATCGCATTGACGATGTTCTGAATCAAGCGTTGCTGCGCATCCTTGGGCATCACACGGAACAGGTTGCCGGCCTGCGTGTAGTCATCGTTACCCTCGCGGTGATTGTAGCGATCGGCATCGCCCGAAATGCGCAACGGCGGTTCGGAAAAGTCCGGAGCCTGCGCGGGTCCGCCGCGGCTGTTCGGCTCGTAATTGACTTCATCGCCGCCGTTGTCGTCGAAACGCATGGCGCCATCGCGCTCGTAATTCTGCGCCTTTGCGGCGTGCGGGCAATTGACCGGCAGCGACTGGAAGTTCGCGCCGACGCGATAGCGGTGCGCATCGTTGTAGGAGAATAAGCGGCCTTGCAGCATCTTGTCGGGCGAGAAGCTGATGCCCGGCACGACATGGCTCGGCGAGAATGCCGATTGCTCGACTTCGGCATGGTAATTACGCGGATTGCGATTCAGCTCCATGATGCCGACTTCGATCAGCGGGTAATCGCCGTGCGGCCACACCTTGGTCAGGTCGAACGGGTTGATGTGGTAAGACTCCGCTTCCATTTCCGGCATGATCTGCACGCACATTTTCCACTTCGGAAAATCCTTGTTCTCGATCGAGTGGAACAGATCGTCCGTAGCGTAATCAGGATTTTCGCCGGCCATTTTCACGGCCTCGTCGGCCATGAAATTCTGAATGCCCTGCTGCGTCAGCATATGAAACTTGACCCAGAAGCGCTCGTTGTTCCTGTTGATCAGACTGAAGGTGTGGCTGCCGAAACCATGCATGTGGCGAAAGCTTTTCGGCGTGCCGCGATCGCTGAACAAAGTGGTGACCTGATGCAGCGCTTCCGGCGACAGCGACCAGAAATCCCACATCATGTCGGCCGGCTTCAAATTGCTTTTCGGATGGCGTTTTTGCGTGTGGATGAAGTCAGGGAACTTGAGCGGATCGCGGATGAAAAATATCGGCGTGTTGTTCCCGACCAAATCCCAGTTGCCTTGCTCGGTGTAGAACTTCAGCGCGAAGCCGCGCGGATCGCGCGCCGTATCGGCCGAGCCGCGCTCGCCGCCGACGGTCGAAAAGCGCGCGAACATTTCGGTCTTCTTGCCGATGCTCTCGAAGATCCTCGCCTTCGTGTACTTCGTGATGTCGGCCGTCACCGTGAACGTGCCGTAGGCGCCGGCGCCTTTCGCATGCACGACGCGCTCGGGGATGCGCTCACGATTGAAATGGGCGAGTTTGTCGAGCAAATGGTGGTCCTGCATCAGCACCGGCCCACGCGGTCCGGCGGTGATCGAATTCTGGTTGTCCGGGATCGGTGCGCCGGTCGCCGTCGTCAAAATTTTGTTCGTCAAGATTGCGCTCCTTGAAACAAAAGTGGAAGGCTCGATTAGTAGGAGTGGGATGGCTTTAGACTAGTTCTAAGCCCAGCAGCAATGTAAACCACCGACCAGTCGATGTCAATACATGAAACCCCTTCCCGCGTGCGCGTTGCCTGAGTCAGGCTCGGCGCCTCGTGTATGATTCCTATCTTGCTTCTGCGTTAAGGAATGTCATGGCAGTTCAGGACGGCAGCACGCCGCAGCCTACCGAAATCAAGCTCCATCAAAAATCGCGCGTTCTTGAAATAGGGTTCGCGGATGGCCGGATTTTCAAGTTGCCCTGCGAGTTCCTGCGCGTTTACTCGCCGTCCGCCGAGGTACGTGGGCATGGCCTCGGGCAAGAAGTGCTGCAAGTTGGGAAAAAGGACATCGAGATCACCGCCGTCGATCCGGTTGGCGTTTATGCGGTGCGCCTGATTTTTTCGGACGGCCACGAAACCGGCATCTATTCATGGAATTTGCTGTACGACTACGGCGTGCACCAACACGAGATGTGGCAGGAATATCTCGATCGCATGCAGGCAGCGGGCGCCAGCCGCGAGGCCGGTGCCGGCCCGTTCGAAGCGCGGCCCAAATCGAAATAGGTGAACAGGAGAACGGCCGGCAGCAAAGCGCCTGCTTTTGATTCCCTGCCTTGCATCGAACCAAACTCTCGGTTGGGAAAATTGTTCGCGAATATATAAATGCTCCTCACGTGACTGACACTACTCATTTCGGTTTCCAGACCGTCGCAGAAGGCGAAAAAACCGCAAAAGTAGCGGGCGTGTTCGATTCGGTCGCGCCGCGT
>JACMKV010000076.1 GCA_014379915.1 Burkholderiales bacterium | reverse complement strand
TTCAAGTCGTCGCTAAGCAGATTGCTGCACACGCCGACCGCGCGCGATGCGTCGGGAACCCAAATCGTCGGGCCTTGATATCCGGGCTCGATTTTGACGACGGTATGCACGCGCGACGTCGTCGCACCGCCGATCAGGAGCGGTATCGTAAAGCCTTCGCGCTGCATCTCCTTCGCGACGTGGCTCATCTCTTCAAGCGACGGCGTTATCAGTCCTGACAGGCCGATGATATCGGCGTTTTCGTCGCGCGCGGTTTGCAGGATTTTCGCGGCGGGCACCATCACGCCTAGATTGACGACCTCGTAGTTGTTACATTGCAGCACCACCGTCACGATGTTCTTGCCGATGTCGTGGACGTCGCCCTTCACCGTTGCGATGACGATCTTGCCTTTCGGCTTTTGCGCGCCGGATTTGTCCTTCTCGGCCTCGATGAACGGCACCAGATGAGCTACCGCCTGCTTCATCACGCGCGCCGATTTAACGACCTGCGGCAGAAACATTTTGCCGGCGCCGAACAGATCGCCGACGACGTTCATGCCATCCATCAGCGGCCCTTCGATGACGTGGATCGGGCGCTCGGCTTTCTGCCGCGCTTCTTCAGTGTCTTCGATGATCCAGGTCGTGATGCCTTTGACCAGCGCGTGCGTGAGCCGCTCTCCGACCGATGCGTTGCGCCACGCCAAATCCTCAACCGCCGCTTTCCCTTTGCCCTTGACGGTTTCCGCGAATTCAACCAAACGCTCGGCGGCATCCGGCCGGCGGTTCAGGATGATGTCTTCGACTCGTTCGAGCAGGTCTTTCGGGATTTCGGCATACACGCCAAGCTGGCCGGCGTTGACGATGCCCATGGTCATGCCAGCCTGAATCGCGTGATACAGGAAAGCGGTGTGGATCGCTTCGCGCACAGGATCGTTGCCGCGGAACGAGAACGACACGTTGGATACGCCGCCCGACACTTTCGCGTATGGCAGTTTTTTCCGAATCGCGCGCGTCCCTTCGATGTAATCGACGCCGTAATTGTTGTGCTCTTCGATGCCGGTCGCGATCGCGAAAATGTTCGGATCGAAAATGATGTCCTCGGGCGGAAAGTCGACTTCATCGACCAGGACGCGATAGCTATTCGTGCAGATTTCGATCTTGCGTTCGAGCGTATCCGCCTGACCTTTTTCATCGAACGCCATGACGACAACGGCCGCGCCGTAGCGCCGCGCAAGCCGCGCGTGCTTGACGAACTCATCCTTACCCTCTTTCATACTGATCGAATTGACAATCGATTTACCCTGCACGCATTTCAGCCCGGCTTCGATTACCGACCACTTCGATGAATCGATCATCACCGGCACGCGGCTGATGTCCGGCTCGCTCGCGATCAAATTCAGAAACGTGACCATGGCCTTCTGCGAATCGAGCATCGCTTCGTCCATGTTGACGTCGATGACCTGCGCGCCGTTTTCGACTTGCTGGCGCGCGACCGACAGCGCCTCAGCGTAGTTGTCGTTGAGGATCAAGCGTGCGAACGCCTTCGAACCGGTCACGTTGGTGCGCTCGCCGACGTTGACGAACAGGCTGTCCTCGTCGATGTTCAGCGGCTCGAGGCCCGACAGCCGCAGCTTCTTGTCGAGCTCGGGAATCGGGCGCGGCGGAATGTCCTTGACGGCCTCGGCAATCGCCTTGATATGTGCTGGCGTCGTGCCGCAGCAGCCGCCTACAATGTTGAGAAAACCGCTTTCCGCGAACTCGCGGATCAGCCCGGCCATGTACTTGGGCGTCTCGTCGTATTCGGCGAATTCGTTCGGCAGGCCGGCGTTCGGGTGGGCGCTGACGGGCACGTCGGCGATTGTCGCAAGCTCTTCGACATACGGCCGCAACTGTTTGGCGCCCAGCGCGCAGTTCAAGCCGACCGACAGCGGCCGCGCGTGCGACACCGAGTTCCAGAATGCTTCGGTTGTCTGCCCGGACAGGGTTCGCCCGGAAGCATCGGTAATTGTTCCCGAAATCATGATCGGCAGCCGCACGTTGTTCGTCTCGAAATACTGATCGATCGCGAACAGCGCGGCTTTGCAATTCAGTGTATCGAATACGGTTTCGACGAGCAGGATGTCGGCGCCGCCGTCGACCAGGCCGCGCAGCGCTTCGGTATAGGTTTCGACCAGCGCGTCGAAACTGGTATTGCGAAAGGCGGGGTCGTTGACGTCGGGCGAGATCGACGCGGTGCGGTTGGTCGGCCCCAGGACGCCGGCGACGAAGCGCGGCTTTTCGGGATTACGCCGCGAGTACTCTTCGGCAACCTCGCGTGCGATTTTGGCGCCGTCGCGATTCAGCTCGTAAACAATATCCTCCATCTTGTAATCGGCCATGGCGATGGCCGTCGAGTTGAAGGTATTGGTTTCGAGGATATCGGCGCCGGCATCGAGATAGGCGCGGTGGATCGCCTTGATGATGTCGGGTTGGGTCAAGGTCAACAGATCGTTGTTGCCCTTGACGTCGTGCGCAAAATCGGCGAAACGGGCACCGCGATAATCGGCCTCCGACAGCTTATAGGTCTGGATCATGGTGCCCATCGCGCCATCGATGATCAGGATGCGGCGTTCGAGCAGCGAGCGTATTTCGGCAGTGCGGTTTGTTGTTGTCATGGAAACTTACGGCATGCGGTCGTAGCAAAGCCGCTTATGGTAGCAAATCGACAGCGGCAACGTGCTTCGGCAGCGCTGCGAGCTGACCAAGTGGCCGGGAATGCCAGTCGGACGGCTGCGCCATCCTACTTGAAGTCGCGCAAAATGATTTCCGGCGCGGCTTCCCGGCGGTGGAACAATTCTTAAGAGGTAGGCCGGAGAAGGCGCGACTAAAACTAGCAGCAAAAGCGGACGGGTGGGCGATCTAACTTCGGGGTGAAAGCGCCGAAACCGGCTTCGAAGGCGAATCGCCATCGGTCGCGTAGCTGACGCGCAGATCGGGGCTTTGGCGCAACGTCTGATAGACGACGCAGTAGCGCTCGGTCAATTGCAAAAGCTGCTCCCGCTGCTCAGCGCTGGCGTCGCAATCGAGTGTGATGGTCAGGCGGATTTGCTTGAAGCCGACGGCAGAGTTCTTGTCGACGCCCAGCGTGCCGCAAAAATCAAGATCGCCTTCGGCGCGAAGTTGGCCGCTGCGCAATTCGATCCCCAGTGCCGTTGCCACCGACGACAAGGTAACGCCTGCACACGCGACCAGCGCCTGCAGCAGCATATCGCCGGAGCACGCCAGCATCGCGTCGCCGCCGGTGGCCGGATGCAAGCCCGCCTCGACGAGCGCGCGGCCGGTCTCGACGCTGCAAGATTGTCCCTCGCCGAGCCGACCTTCTGCTTTGAGCGTGATAAGCGCCGCAGCCGGCTCATCGCGGTAACGTTGTTTCAGCGGCGCTTGTGTAGCGCGCAGTTGATCGCGGTTCATAAATCTCCTTTGCTTGTCCGATATGGCTCGCCCAGCGGGGCTGTGCGTACAGACGCGACCAGATGCGGGCTATATATGCAGCACCTCGACGGGTTTCGCGAGTGCTACGACTTGCCGCGCCTGGGCCAGTACGTGATTGACGGTGATGCGGTCGAGGCAATCCCAATACGGGCAAGCCGCGCCTATGCATTTCTCGCAGGTCGGCACGTCCGGCCTGAGCACGATGCCCTCGCCCAGCGGCTGCCAACGTATCGGCAGCGCGTTGCGGCGCGGATCGAACAGACTGACGACCGGGCGACCCAAGGCGGCCGCGAGGTGTGCCGGCCCGGTTGAGCCCGATACCAGCAGCTTGCTGGCGGCGATGACGGCCATCAGCTCGCGCAACGTCACTCGCCCCATCAGATTCAGGAGCCCGGTTCGTGGAACCTGGCTCGCCGGCGCCTCGGCGCTAAAGCGGCGGCCCTCATCGGCGCTCCCGGTCAACACCACCCCATACCCTTCCGGCAGCAATCTTAGGACGAGGTCCCAGTAATGCTCGCTGCGCCAGCGGCGCGTCGAAAAGCCACCGGGATGAACGACGATCAACGGCGTCGGCATGCCTTCAAGCAAAGCGCGCGCGGCCTGCCGCTCCTCGTCGCTTACAGCGAGGACCGGCCGCAGGCTTTGACCGGATACCGGGCCTGGAATCAGGCCGATGCCTTTGAGCAAACCGAGGTTATATTCGCTTTCGTGTTTCGAGAAATCGTGCCGGTGTTCGTAGACCCGCCGGTTGACGAACGCGCTGTACCAGCGGTAACCGGTCGCAACCCGGATCGGCACGCGCGCCGCCCATGCTGCGATGATCAGGGGGCGAAAAGGCTTCAAAAAGATCGCGGCGTCGAAGCCCTGGCGAAAGAGCGCAACCCTTTCGCGAAATCGTTCGGCGCCGGTTACGGTGATGACCGCGTCGAGGTCGGGATGGCCGAGCAACACAGGCGCGGTAAAGACGCTGGACAGAAAAGTAATATGCGCATCCGGCAATTGCCGGCGCAGCGCAGACGCGACCGGCAGGCAGAGCACTTGATCGCCGATACCGTCGGGTCTGACCAGCAGGATTTTCATGAGCGCAGGGTAGCGGAGCGGATGAAGTGGTGAGATGTCGCGTGATGGTTGGGGCTCGCTTCGTCCGACGCCGCGCTAGCAAACGGGTTCCCCTCCATGTCATGCCGCACGTGAGCGCCGTTACCGGGAAAAGGAGTTGGCGGCTTACGTAACCAACCGCCGCCGAGACCGAACTTAGCAAAGGTCCCCAATCTACAAGGCACGTCAGCGATCGAAGCGCCGATATTGTATCGCCTCGGCGATATGCGCGCCGCTTACAGATTCCGCTTCTGCCAGATCGGCAATCGTGCGCGCCATTTTCAGTACACGATGATAGGCGCGCGCCGACAAACCAAGTCGGCTGATCGCCTGCTTGAGCAGGTTTTCACCGGCGGCATCGGGCGTGCAGTGGCGATCGATCTCGCGCGTCGTAAGCCAGGCGTTCGCCTTGCCTTGCCGGACCAATTGCCGCTGATACGCGTCCTCGACGCGAACTTGCACCGCACTGCTCGCTTCGCCGTTGTCGCGCCTGGCCAAATCTTCCTGCGGCACAGCGGGCACTTCGATCTGCAAATCGATACGATCGAGCAGCGGCCCGGAAATTTTGGCGCGATAGCGCACGACCTGATCGGGCGTGCAGCGGCATTTGCCGGTGTAGTGACCGAGATAGCCGCACGGGCAGGGGTTCATCGCGGCAATCAGTTGGAACTGCGCGGGAAAATCGGCCTGGCGGGCGGCGCGCGAGACCGTGATCTTGCCGGATTCGAGCGGCTCGCGCAGCACTTCGAGCACCTTGCGATCGAACTCGGGAAGCTCGTCGAGGAACAGCACGCCATGCAGCGCGAGCGAGATTTCGCCGGGGCGCGGATTGCTGCCGCCGCCGACCAACGCCACAGCCGACGCCGTATGATGCGGCGCGCGGTATGGGCGCTTTTTCCAGTTGCCGACATCGAAGCGGCCGCTGCTGAGCGACTGGATCGCCGCCGAAGCCAGCGCCTGCTGCTGCGTCATGGCAGGCAAAATCCCCGGGAAGCGCGCCGCCAGCATGCTTTTGCCGGTTCCCGGTGGTCCGATCATCAGCACGCTGTGACCGCCGGCTGCGGCGATTTCAAGCGCGCGCTTGGCGTGTGCCTGGCCTTTGACGTCGAGCAAATCCGGATACGCCGAGGCGGTCGCTTCGGGCTCGCCGGTGCAACGGACAAGTTGCTCGAGGCCGGACAAGTGCGCGCAGACAGCGAGCAGCGAAGTGGCTGGATAGACTTCGGCATCGTCGACCAGCGCCGCTTCCGCAGCGTTTTCAGCCGGCAGCACAAAACCGCGTTTATCCTGGTTGGCGCCCAACGCCATCGGCAACGCGCCGCGGACTGCGCGCAGTTCGCCGGTCAAGGCGAGTTCGCCGGCGAATTCGTATTCTTTTAGCTTTTCAGGCGGAATCTGCGCCGAGGCGGCGAGGATGCCAATCGCGATCGGCAAATCGAAGCGGCCCGACTCCTTGGGCAGATCGGCCGGCGCCAGATTGACCGTAATGCGCCGCATCGGAAACTCGAAGCGCGCATTCAGCAGCGCCGCGCGCACGCGATCCTTGCTTTCCTTTACTTCGGCTTCGGGTAAGCCAACGATGGTAAAACTGGGAAGGCCATTGGCAAGATGGACTTCGACCGTGACCAGCGGCGCATCCATTCCAGCAAGCGCGCGGCTATAGACGACGGCGAGCGACACTCATGCCTCGGTGCTGCCTTCCACTTGTTGCAGGGCGTACGGCGGGCACGGTCCACTTACTAACGGAATGCGTCCGTGTCATGCCCTGGCAGGAGCGCGCCGTCCATCAACCGACATACCATCCCAAGGCTTGATTTTCGCGAGCTCGGTGCCCAAAGCAAGTTCCGCGACTTCGGTGTAGTGGATTACCTGGGCACGCAGCCAGTATCCGTTGGAAAGACCGAAAAACCGGCATAGGCGCAAGTCGGTGCCGGCAGTAACGGCGCGTTTACCCGACACGATGTCGGCGATACGCTGCGCCGGCACACCGATCTCCTTAGCCAGCCGATACTGGCTGATTCCCATGGGCTTCAGAAACTCTTCCAGCAAGAGTTCGCCTGGCGTTACCGG
>JACMKV010000075.1 GCA_014379915.1 Burkholderiales bacterium | reverse complement strand
GCCACGGCCGACCTCACCATTTAGGCCGCAATGTTACCGCAATTGCTGCAAACGCTCGCGATCTCCACGCTGCTGGCAGCTGCAATCGCAGCCGCCTCCGCAACGACACGACCGGCGGCGCAGCCACCACCGTTCAAGGTAACCGAGATCGCCGAAGGTGCTTATGTCAGCTACGGCGTGAACGAGGATATCTCGCGGCAGAATCTCGGCGCGATATCGAACATCGGTTTTATCGTCGGCAAGAAATGTGTCGCCGTCATCGACACCGGCGGCAGCATTGCGGTCGGCCGGGCTTTACGCGCCGCAGTCAAGCAACGGACTGACGTGCCGATCTGTTATGTGATCAACAGCCACGTCCATCAGGACCATATTTTTGGCAATGCGGCGTTCGACGATAGCGTCACTTTCGTCGGCCACCAGAAGCTTGCGGCTGCGATGGCGGCGCGCGGCCCGACCTACCTGAATGCGCTCGAACGCGACCTCGGTGCGGCGGCGAGCGGCACCAGAATCGTCGCTCCCGAACAAACCGTGAGCGCGACGGGCGGCGAACTGGAACTCGATCTCGGCGAGCGCATACTCGAATTGCGCGCCTGGCCGACTGCGCATACCGACAACGACCTGACGGTATACGACGAGAAAACCGGCACGCTCTGGCTCGGCGATCTGCTGTTCGCCGACCACATTCCGACTTTGGACGGCAACCTGAAAGGCTGGCTTGCGGTGATGCAGCAATTACGCGAACTGCCGGCCCGACGCGCCGTCGCCGGACACGGCAAAATCGATCACGACTGGCACACCGCGCTTGCCAGGCAGCAGCGCTATCTAAACACGTTGTTGAACGAAACGCGCGCCGCCATCAAGGCCGGCAAAACTATCCAGCAAGCCGTGGATTCGGTCGGTGCCGGGAAAGATTCGGGCGAGTGGAGCGACTGGGTGTTATTCGACTTGTTCCATAAACGCAACGTTACGGCAGCCTACGCGGAACTAGAATGGGAAGACTAATGCCTAAGATTATCCTACGGGAGACTCCGCGGAAAAGGCTCGCCCCCACAGGCTCACACTGAGGTCACCATGAAAACAATTTTCCGCACGTTCGCGTGCTCTTTATTTGCAGTGCTGTTCGCCAGCGCGGCGCTGGCCGCCGACAGCGATCCCGATCCGGCCAAAAACGAAATTTGGCAGAAGCTCAAGGTCGACCTGTTCCAGGATCGCCCAATCAGCAGCGACGCGGCGTCGGTGATCGAGCTTTCCGCGCCGGTGCGCGCCGAAGATGCGGCGACGGTGCCGATTTCGATTAAGACGCAGATGCCGCAAACAGCGGACCAATACATCAAAAAGATTTATCTGGTGATCGACAAGAATCCGTCGCCGATCGGCGCAGTGTTCCATATGACGCCGAAATCGGGCCGCGCCGACGTCGAAACCCGCGTCCGAATCGAGGAGTACAGTCATGTGCGCGCAATCGCCGAAATGAACGACGGCAAGCTGTATATGGCAACGCGCTACGTCAAGGCGTCCGGCGGTTGCTCGGCGCCGGCAGGCAAGGACCAGGCCGCGGCAATGGCGCGGCTCGGCAAGATGAAGTTCAAGCTCGACAAGGAAATCGAGTTGAACCAGCCGAACCTCGCTCAGTTGATGATCAGCCATCCGAACAACTCCGGTCTCGCCATGGATCAACTGACGCGGCTGTTCGTGCCGCCGCGCTTCGTGCGCAAAATTGAAGTCACCTACGCCGGCGAGCCAGTGATGGCGGCTGAAGTCGATTTCACGATCAGCGAGAACCCGAACTTCCGCTTTTATTTCGTGCCACGCGAGCCGGGCGAATTGACCGCGACGGTGGTCGATACCAACGATCTGAAATTTTCCAATTCGATCGCGATCAAGCCGGAAGCTGCGGTAGCGTCTGGAACTTGATACAGTGACTTGATCGCGTAGCGGCAACCGAATTGCCAGGCCGACGGCGCCGGTCATAACGCTTGGCCCGGGCTCAGGCCTCTCCGCGATTTTAGCCGGCAGACGCGTCAGGCGTCGTCATCTCGCCCGGACCGTACGATCACTTCGGTCTGCGCCCAGCCCGTTGCAAAAGTTATCCTGAGCTTCTCGTGCGGCGCGATTTCGGCGCTGTCGCGAATGATGGCGCCGCGGCTATCCTGGGTGATGCTGAAACCGCGCTCAAGAACTGCCTGCGGATTCAGATGCGCGATCTGCACCTGAGCGTGAGCAATGGCATTCGCCGCCCGCTGTAAACATTGCCCGATCCCTCGCTGCAGGCCGCGCGCCAGTTCGGCTAGTCTCCTCTTGTGATCCACTACGTTTGGCGTGCCCGCCCCAAGCCGCAGCGACAGCTCCTGCAGCCGCCAGCGGCGCGATTCGACGGCGCGCGCATTCGCGGCGCCCAGGCGACTATACAAATGACGTATCTGGGCGAGTTGATTCTGCGCGTACCGCGCAGGATGCGTAAGGCGCCTTGCGCAATAATCGAGTTGCTGGGCCTTGGCGGACATTGCGCGCGCCATTTCGCGAGCCAGACAGCCGTGCAGCTTGCTTAGCCTCGCCAACAATTCGCCGCGATGCGGGCTCGACAGCTCGGCGGCCGCGGTTGGCGAGGGTGCGCGCACGTCAGCGACGTAATCGGCAATCGTGAAGTCGGTTTCGTGGCCGACACCGCTGACCACCGGAATCCGGCAATCGACGATCGCGCGCGCAACCGTTTCGTCGTTGAACGCCCACAGGTCTTCGAAGCTACCGCCGCCGCGGCAGACGATCAGTACATCGCATTCGCTGCGGCGGTCGGCTGCTTTTATTGCAGCGGCAATCTGCGCCGGGGCGGCTTCGCCCTGCACCAGGGTCGGGTAGAGGATGACCGATAGCATCGGCGCCCGGCGGGCCAGCGCGCTCAGCACATCGTGCAGCGCAGCGGCAGCGCGCGACGTCACGATGCCGATGGCCTTCGGAAATACCGGCAAGGGTTTTTTGCGCGCGGCGTCGAATACTCCTTCCGCTGCGAGCTTGCGTTTGAGCTGGTCGAACTTCTCGAACAACGCCCCCAGGCCCGACCGCCGTATGATTTCGATGTTGAGCTGGAATTCGCCGCGCGCTTCGAACAAGGTCGGCACGGCGCGGACTTCGACCTGCATGCCATTCTGCGGCTCGAAATTGAGCCACTGCATTTTTTGCCGGAACATCACGCAGCGTACTTGCGCGCTTTCGTCTTTCAGCGCGAAGTAGCAGTGGCCGGAAGCCGCGCGCATGCAGTTGGAGATTTCGCCCACGATCCACATCAGCGGTAACGCCTGCTCGAGCGCATGACGCGCAGTGCGGTTCAGTTCGCTGACGGTGATAACAGGGGGGCGCAGCTCGAGTTCGGGGAACAGCATCGCTTAGATCGCCGTCAGTTCGCTAATTGGCGCAGCGCTGCGAGCAACGCGCGCCGTTACTGTTCGCACGAATTTAGCTCGACGACCTGCGATCGATCGGACAGAAAAACCCGCTGTAAGCTCACCCTTCTCCACAGCTAGGAGAAAACTACTTCGGTTGCGCTTCTAACCATTATGAAACTTATATGTTTTTTGTAACTCATTGTTTATGATGTTATTTCCCTCGTTTAAACTTTAATCGTCAAAGAAAAATATGTTACAGGCACGTTACTTAGGGCTTTCCGTTTACACGCTATGCACAAAGTTATCCACAGAAAATGTGGACAAGCCAATGTCAAGGCTTTGTTGACACTTTTCCTAAAAATCTTGCTGAAAGCGTGCCTTGGCGCTACAGTTGTCCGCCTTCCCGCGACCGGAGATTTTTGACGAGTGTTAGCCATCATTGAAGCAGCCGGTTGGCCGATCTGGCCGATTCTTCTCGCCTCCGTCATCGCCGTGACCTTCATCATCTATTGTTTGTTCAACCTGCGCAAAAGCGCGGTTGCACCCAAGGAACTGCTGCCGCGCGTAGTCCAGGAATATCGTCAGGGCGGCGTCAACAGGCAAATGCTGGCCAAGCTGTCGGCCAACTCACCGCTCGGCCGCATCTTCGCGGCCGGCCTCAAGAACGTTTCGAGCACGCGCGAAGTGATGAAGGAATCGATCGAGGAAGCCGGGCGCGCCGCTGCGCATGATCTCGAACGCTTCGTGCCGGCGATCGGCACCATCGCTTCGATGGGGCCGCTGCTCGGCCTGCTCGGTACCGAGATCGGCATGATCGAAATCTTCGGCTCGCAAGCGCCGACCGGCAGCAGCCCGGCGCAGCTTGCGCACGGCATCTCGATCGCGCTGTACAACACGGCATTCGGCTTGATCGTCGCGATTCCGAGCATGTTTTTCTACCGCTATTTCCGCAGCAAGATCGATTCGCTGGTAATCGATATGGAAATGCAGGCGATCAAGCTGGTCGAGATCGTGCACGGCGAGCGGCAGGCGTAAGCCCGGCTCGCCCGCAGTTATATCCGATCGCATGCGAACCGCATCTATTCCGTCCGCTATTCCGTCCGTATGAATTTCCGTCGCGGCAGCACCCACGAGGAGCCCGAGCTGAACTTGATCGCGATGATCGACGTGCTGCTCGTGATTTTGATTTTTCTGATGGTGACGACGACCTATTCGCGCTTCGCCGAGCTGCAGATCAATCTGCCGCAGGCCGATGCCGAAAAACCGGTCGACCAGCCCGATCCGGTCAACGTCGCCGTCGACGCGGCCGGGCACTACATGGTCGACAAGACCGCTGTCGCTTTCTCGAATCCCGAGAGCCTGAGCGCCGAACTGCGGCGCGCCGCCGGCAGCCAGACCGATCCGGTCATCGTCATCAACGCCGACGCCAATGCCACCCATCAAGCGGTCATCCACGTGATGGAAGCGGCGCGCATCGCCGGTTTCAGCCGCATCACGTTCACAACGCAGGCGAGCGCGCCGAAGTGACTTTGGCTCAGCGTTTTAGCATTACGTGAGCTCTCGGCCTCGTTGTCCGAAAGAACGCCACAGAGAACACAGAGAAGGGCTTGTATCGTTGCTTCTACTCTGTGATCTCTGTGGCAGATCTGCTTTCAAGAAGGTCCGTTAGTCACGGACCCCGGAGAAGGACTCGCATCTGACGGTTTTCCTCGTAATCTGGTGCCTGTGATCTTTGTGGCCAAGCGATTTCCGTCTCACTGGTCGCGCATTGATTTCGCGCATCTGCTGTCGTTTCCGGTCAGTCTGGTGTTCCGCGCCGCCGTTGCGCTGCGCCGTGCGCTTTATAAAACGCGGCTGCTGAAAAGCGCGCGGCTATCGGTTCCCGTCATCGTGGTCGGCAACATCACCGTCGGCGGCACCGGCAAAACACCTGTGGTGATATGGTTGGTAACGCGCCTGGCAGCGCGCGGCATGAGACCTGGCATCATCAGCCGCGGCTACGGCGGCAAGCTGCGCGGCCCGTACCAGGTGAATGGCGATAGCGATCCGCGCATGGTTGGCGACGAGCCGGTGTTGCTGGCGCAGCGCACAGGTTGTCCAGTGTGGATTGCGCGCGATCGCGTCGCCGGCGCAGCTCGCCTCCTGCAGAAACATCCGGAATGCAATGTGCTGATTGCGGACGACGGCTTGCAGCACTATCGCCTGCGCCGCGATATCGAGATCGCGGTACTCGACGCCGCCCGCGGCCTCGGCAATCGATTGATGCTGCCGGCCGGCCCTTTGCGCGAACCCGCGAGCCGTCTGCGCAGCGTCGACGCGATTGTTGTCAACGGAAATGGCGCCGATCTGGCGCCGGAGCAAAGCCCGGTTTCGCCGCGCCTGCTGATTTACCCGATGACGCTGCGGGGAGCAGAGCTCGGCAATCTGTTGAATCCGGCCGCGCGAATTCCGGTGCTGTCACTGCGCGGCCTGAGTGTTGCAGCGCTCGCCGGAATCGGAAATCCGCGGCGCTTTTTCGACCACCTCGCGCAGCTCGGACTCGATTTCACAGCATATCCGCTGCCCGACCATCACGTGTTCACTGCGGGCGATCTCGATATCGCCGACGTCGACGCGATCGTGATGACCGAAAAAGATGCGGTAAAATGCCGGGCTGCCGCAATCGGCAGCGAGAAATGCTGGGTTCTCGATGTCGAAGCGGTGCTCCCCGAGGCGTTGGAAGATTTTATCATCGGCAGGTTGCGGGGCAGTAGAACCTCGCGATAAGCACTCCCGGAAGCTGCGGCAAATGCTGCGCTCGCCCTTTCCATTTTTTTCTCGCACCAGCATCCCGGCCGCCGCATAACTCATTAGAGGTTTCGTGATGGATGCCAAATTGCTCGATATTCTGGTTTGCCCGCTGTGCAAAGGGCCGCTAGTCTACAAGAAAGCCGGGCTCGAATTGATCTGCAAAGCCGACCGGCTGGCGTACCCGATCAGGGACGACATTCCGGTCATGCTCGAAGATGAGGCGCGCAAGCTGCCGCCTGGAGAAGAAGTAACGCCATGATTCTTCTCAGCCGATGATCCGGAATCCCGGCGACGAGGCGCAATCTCCGCAGTGAAATTCGCGGCAACGATTTCCCGGCAATGAAATTGCAAAAATGACCGCTTTCATCGCTGTCATTCCGGCGCGCCATGCATCGACCCGGCTGCCCGGCAAGCCGCTGGCCGATATCGGCGGCAAGCCGATGATTGTGCGCGTCGCCGAACGTGCGTGCGCGAGCGGCGCATCGGCGGTCTGGGTTGCGACCGATGACGAACGCATAGCCAGTACGGTAAGAGAATACGGCTATCGCGCCTGCATGACGCGCGTCGACCACGCCAGCGGCACCGACCGCATCGCCGAATTCGTCGAGCAGCATTCACTCGACCCCGACTGTATCGTCGTCAACGTGCAAGGCGACGAGCCGTTGATCGCGCCCGATTTGATTCGCGCCGTCGCCGCGAATCTGGAACAACGGCCCGATACTGCCATTGTTACCGCGGGTCATGCGATCAGCGATGCGATGTCGCTGTTCGACACCAACGTCGTCAAGATCGTGCTCGACCGTAACGGCAATGCGCTGTACTTCAGCCGCGCGCCGATTCCGTTTGCGCGCGATGCATTCTCTGCCGGCGACCGCAGCGTGCCGGCCGCGTTGCCGGTCTACCGTCATATCGGCATATACGCGTATCGCGCCGCGTTCGTTCGCGATTACGCGAAGATGGCTGCTCCTGCGATCGAGCGCTTCGAAGCGCTCGAGCAATTGCGCGCACTTTGGCACGGGCACCGCATTTCGGTCGTCATCAGCGAGGAGCCGCCGGCGCCCGGCGTCGATACCGAAGCCGATCTGCGGCAAGTGCGCGCGCTTTTTGCCGCGCAACGATCGACGTAGCGGTCAACTTAGCCGATCGATACTCGCAGATGCGAAGTTATTATCCGCAAGTCATCGTCCACGAAGTCATAGTCCCGTATCCTCGCCACAATTGTTCGCGAAAAGAAGCGCCGGGGGTGGTAGGGTTTCTCTCCTTTCAAACGCGCAACCTCCACCACGCCCCTAAAAATCTCAATCAAAATTCGGTTAGCGTTTATAATCGCCGCTTCGTTCGCGCTGCACCTCTCCCCACACATCTCCAGATTGGAAAAACAATGAAATTGATCCTGTCAAGCGCGCCCGACGCGGGTAACGCAATACTCCGGCAACACGATCAAAGCACCAGGGCAGCATAGCGCGGCAGGCATAACGCGCGGCACACACGGCTCATCAGAAGCCGCGAGCAGCCGAAGGAATGAAGAGACATGTTGGCAAAGAGAAATGCGTTTTACGCGCAATCCGGCGGCGTCACGGCCGTCATCAATGCATCGGCCTGCGGCGTCATCGAAACTGCACGGCAACACAAAGACCAGATCGGCAAAGTCTACGCCGGACGCCACGGCATTCTCGGCGCGCTGAGCGAAGACCTGATCGATACCAGCAAGGAATCGATGTCGGCCATCGCTGCGCTGCGCTACACGCCGGCCGGCGCATTCGGTTCGGCGCGCTACAAGCTCAAAGGCCTCGACGAAAACCGCGCCCAATACGAGCGCCTGATCGAAGTGTTCCGCGCCCACGACATCGGTTACTTTTTCTATAACGGCGGCGGCGATTCGCAGGACACGGCGCTGAAGGTCTCACAGATAGGCGTCAAGCTCAATTACCCGATCATCGCGATTGGCGTGCCAAAAACCGTCGACAACGATTTGCCGATCACCGACTGCTGCCCCGGCTTCGGCTCGGTCGCCAAGTATGTTGCGACGAGCATGCGTGAAGCCGGCTTCGATGTCGCGTCGATGGCCAAGACCTCGACCAAAGTATTCGTTCTCGAAGTCATGGGCCGCCACGCCGGCTGGATCACTGCCGCGTGCGGGCTCGCCGCCGAGAATGAAAGCGAGGCGCCGCATGTTCTGCTGTTTCCGGAAATTCCCTTCGAGCAGGAAAAATTTCTGGCCAGGGTTGACGAAGCGGTAAAGAAATACGGCTACTGTGCGATTGGCGTGTCGGAGGGCATCAAAGGGCCGGACGGCAAGTTCCTGTCCGAATCGGGATTGAAGGACGCGTTTGGTCACGCGCAACTTGGCGGCGTCGCGCCGACCATCGCGAACACCGTGCGCGAAAAACTGGGCTACAAGAATCACTGGGCGGTCGCCGATTACCTGCAGCGCGCTGCCCGCCATATCGCTTCGAAGACCGACGTAGCGCAGGCGTATGCGGTCGGCAAAGCCGCGGTCGAATTTGCGCTGAAAGGTCAGAACGCGGTGATGCCGACAATCGTTCGCAAGTGCGACGATCCCTACAAATGGGGCATCGGCATGGCCAGGCTCAAGGATGTCGCCAACAAGGAAAAGATAATGCCGCGCAACTTCATAGCCAGGGACGGCTTCGGCATCACCGAGAAATGCCGCGCTTATTTGCGCCCGTTGATCATGGGCGAGGATTACCCGCCGTTCCGTAACGGCCTGCCGAATTACGTCAGGCTCAAGAACATTGCAGTGCCGAAAAAACTCGACGGCGAATTCGAGGTTTGATCTTGGGAGGCTCTGATCAAGTCCTCCGTTCGTGGTGAGCCAGCCTGTGCTGAGTGGCGTCGAAGCAGACCATGAATGGAGGATCTCACTCAGCCAATGAGTGGTGCGATTGCCTTCGACAAGCTCAGGGCGAACGGCATTTGATCAGAGGCTCCCTAGGCTTTAACGCTATTTTCAGGGCGTAACGGCCTGCCCGCAAAGGCCGCTTTCAGGGGAGAACCGGATGTCAGCACCTTTGTTAATCGCACTCGTCTGCGCCGCGATTGCGGTGGCCTACGGCGGTGTGTCGATCAAGTGGATATTGGCGCAGCCGGCCGGCAACGAGCGCATGCGGGAAATCGCCGCAGCGATTCAGGTTGGCGCTTCGGCTTATTTGAACCGTCAATACCTGACGATCGGACTGGTCGGCATCATCCTGTTTTTTGTCATCGCCTGGGCGCTTGACTGGCTGACTGCCGGCGGTTTTGCGATCGGCGCGATCCTGTCGGGATTGGCCGGTTATATCGGCATGAACGTTTCGGTGCGCGCCAATGTGCGGACCGCAGAAGCCGCGCGCACGGGTCTGAATGAGGCGCTGCAAATCGCATTTCGCGGCGGCGCCATCACCGGGATGCTGGTCGTCGGCCTCGGGCTACTCGGCGTCGCCGGCTACTACGCGTTTCTGATTTCTGGATCGTCCGCGCCGATCAGCGAAGTCATCCAGCCCCTGATCGGGCTCGCTTTCGGCGGCTCGCTGATTTCGATCTTCGCGCGTCTGGGCGGCGGTATTTTCACCAAGGGCGCCGATGTCGGCGCCGATCTCGTCGGCAAAGTGGAAGCCGGCATTCCCGAAGACGATCCGCGCAACCCGGCGGTCATCGCCGACAACGTCGGCGACAACGTCGGCGATTGCGCCGGCATGGCGGCAGACCTGTTCGAAACCTATGCGGTCACCATCATCGCGACCATGCTGCTCGGCGCGCTGCTGTTCAAGGACGCCGCCGCCAACGCCGTCGTTTACCCGCTGGTGATGGGCGGCGCATCGATCATCGCATCGATCATCGGCTGTTATTTCGTCAAAGCGCGCAGCGGCGGCAAAATCATGAACGCGCTATACCGTGGCCTTGCTGTTGCAGGCGTCCTGGCTGCCATCGCGTTTTACCCGATTACCGCATGGCTGCTCGGCGACATTCCAGAGTTTTCGGTGCTGCGTCTGTATGGTGCCGCCATCGTCGGCCTGGTATTGACCGCGGCCATGGTCGTCATCACCGAGTACTACACGGCCACCGAATACGCGCCGGTCCGCCATGTGGCGCAAGCTTCGACCACGGGCCACGCGACCAATATTATCGCCGGCATCGGCGTATCGATGAAATCAACAGCGTTGCCGGTGCTGTCGGTGTGCGCCGCGATTTTCGCTTCTTACCATCTCGCCGGCTTATACGGCATCGCGGTCGCGGCGACGGCAATGCTGTCGATGACCGGCATCATCGTCGCACTCGATGCCTATGGGCCGATCACCGACAATGCCGGCGGCATAGCGGAGATGTCCGACCTGCCCGATTCGGTGCGCGCGATTACCGATCCGCTGGATGCTGTAGGCAACACGACCAAGGCAGTGACCAAAGGTTATGCGATCGGCTCGGCCGGCCTGGCAGCGCTCGTGCTGTTTGCCGATTACACGCACGCCCTCGAGTATTCGGGGCGGGCGCTGACCTTCGATTTATCGAATCACCTGGTCATCATCGGCCTCTTCCTCGGCGGCCTCGTGCCGTATCTGTTCGGCGCGATGGCGATGGAAGCCGTCGGCCGCGCCGCCGGTTCAGTGGTAATCGAAGTGCGCCGCCAGTTCCGCGATATCAAAGGCATCATGGAAGGCACGGCCAAGCCCGATTATTCGAAGGCCGTCGATTTGCTGACCAAATCCGCGATCAAGGAGATGATCATCCCGTCGCTGTTGCCGGTGCTGATTCCGGTGCTGGTCGGCAAATTCCTCGGCGCGCAGGCGCTCGGCGGTTTGCTGATGGGTTCGATCATCACCGGCCTCTTTGTCGCGATTTCGATGACCACCGGCGGCGGCGCGTGGGATAACGCAAAGAAATACATCGAAGACGGCAACCACGGCGGCAAAGGTTCGGAAGCGCACAAAGCCGCGGTCACCGGCGATACCGTCGGCGACCCCTACAAGGATACCGCCGGCCCGGCCGTCAATCCGCTGATCAAGATCATGAATATCGTCGCGCTGCTGATCGTGCCGTTGTTGTAGATCGCGAGGCAACCCAGCGAGAATCAGATTTACAATCTGGCCGGTGGGTTGCTACAAACCCTTATGGTATAACCCGAAGCTAACGTGACCGGACCTACAATTTAGGTTTCCCATGTCGAAAATCCAAGGACTCGACAGCATTCGCTTCATCTGCGCGCTGTTCGTCGTGATCTATCACATCGGCGCGCCGCCGATATTCGGCGATTCCACGCACGGTTTGTCGCATCTGCTGGCGGGGATTTTCCGCGAGCTGTTCAACGGCCCCGCAGCCGTTATCGTTTTCTTTGTTATTTCCGGTTTCTGCATCCACTACCCGCACCGCAACGGGGTGCCCGTTGCGCTCAACGCGTTTTATACGCGGCGACTGCTGCGTATTGGCCTGCCTCTGCTGGTCGTCGAGGCGGTCAGCGAATATGCCGGCGTGCGACGCGAGGCAATGCAACACGGCATCGTCTGGAGCCTGATCGCCGAGATCATCTACTACCTGACCTACCCGTTACTATTGACGCTGCGTCACCGCTTTGGCTGGTCGCGCATGATTGCCGTTTCGTTCGGCATCGCATGGGCCATCGTGCTGCTGCTGCCCGATTCGCAAATCCAGGTTTTCGATACGCTGGCCGAGCCAGGCGATTATGCCGCGTACGGCAGCGCGCTGAACTGGCTGATCGGCTTGCCGTGCTGGCTGCTCGGCTGTCTGCTGGCCGAACGCAGCGACGGTTTGCCGGCGACTAGCAACGGCCAGATCTGGTTATTCCGTCTTGCGGTCATCGCCGCCTCCTACCTCGCCGTGCTGCTGCGCTGGCACTTGCCGGGCGCATCGATTGGCTATCCGTGGTCGCTCAACGTGTTTGCGCTGCTCGTTTATGCCTGGCTGCAGCGCGAAATTGGGTATTCGCGCGTGCATCCGCCGCTGCCGGCGTTGGAATGGGGGGGTGCATGGAGTTACTCACTGTATCTCGTGCACCTGCCACTCAGCTACTTCGCGGCGAATTTGCCGGCCCCGGTTGGAGCGAGTGCGATGCTCATAAAAAATCTGACAACGATGGCGGTCGTACTGATCTGCGCCTACCTTTGTTATTGGGTTATCGAGCGCCCGGCGCATCGGCTCGCGGTGCGCCTCAGCACGCTCTTGAAGGACCGCCCTTCCGCTATCGACGCCGACCGGGTACGCGCGGACAAACCTCTGCCTCGGGCTGACTGACGGTGAAAATCGCCGCCCGCGCGTCGCCTAGCCGAGTCCAAGCTTGGCAGCCAACCCGATCCTTTGCAGCTTGCCGGTCGCGCCTTTTGGAATTTCATCCAGAAATAAAATCCTGCGCGGCACTTTGAAATCTGCGAGATGCTGCGAAACGAATTCGCGTACTTCTTTTTCGGTCGCGCTTTTTCCTTCGCGCAACACGATTGCCGCGGCAACATCCTCACCCAGCTTGTCGTGCGGCATTGCAAACGTGACGACTTGCTGCACGGCCGGATGATCCATCAGCACGTCATCGACTTCGCGCGGTGAGATTTTTTCGCCACCGCGGTTGATGATTTCCTTAAGCCGCCCGGTGATCGACAGGTAGCCATCGGTGTCCATGACGCCCTGGTCGCCGGTGCGGAACCAGCCGTTCGTGAAAGCTTCGCTATTGGCCTTCGGATTATTTTCGTAACCCGAAGTGACACTCGGACCGCGGATGACGATCTCGCCGGTTGCACCGTTTTTCAGCAACGCGCCCGACTCGTCCATCACCGCCACTTCGGGTCCCGCCGCCACGCCGACAGTGCCTGGCTTGCGCAATCCCGGCGCCAACAGATTGCTCGCCATCTGGTGCGAAGCTTCGGTCATGCCGTAGGACTCGATCACGCGCGTTTTGAATACCGCCTCGAGCTCATGCAGCACCTGCGGCGGCAGCGACGACGATGACGAACGTATAAAGCGCAGCGGATGCGCGGCGATGATTTCGCGGTTGCGCTCGGCGCGTCCGAGTATTGCCTGATGCATGGTCGGCACCGCCGTGTACCAGGTCGGCTTCGCGTCTTCCATCCAGTTGAAAAACTTCAGGGCGTTGAAGCCGGGCGTGCAGTAAACGCTTCCGCCGGCGGCGAGCGGCGCCAGCACAGCGGCGATCAAGCCATGAATGTGAAACAGCGGCATCACGATCAGCCCGCGATCCTCGGCGCGCAGCGCCAGCGTGTTGCCGATGTTGGATGCCGATGCGCAGATGTTGCGGTGGGACAGGGGCACGATTTTGGGCCGTGATGTCGTACCGGACGTGTGCAGCACCAGCGCCGTATCATCTGCCTGAGCATCGGCCTGTGCGTCGGCCTGGGCGCCGTCTGGCGCGTCGGTTTGCGCAGGGCCGCCATCTGCGGTTGATCCCGTCCGATTTTCGTCCGCGATCAGATCGAACGTGCCGGCAGGCTGATTCGAATCCACCTGCAAGCGCAGTACAGGAATAATCAGCCTGGCTGCCACGGCGATCGCCGGCGACTCACTGCCTTGGGCAACGATCAGCAACCTGGCATTGAGATCGGATAGGTAAAACTCGAACTCCTCGGCGCGATACCCGGGGTTCAACGGCGCGGCAGTCGCACCGCTTGCGACGCCCAGAAACGCGGTTGCTATTTCGGGACCATTCGGCAGGACAATGGCGACACGGTCGTTGCGGTTGATGCCGAACTTGCGCAGCTGCCGCAACGACAACGCGACTTGATCGCGCAAGCGGCCGAACGTCAGCGACGCGCGCGTTGGCGCAGCAATTGCGATGTCGTCATCGGCGCCGCAGGATAACAGTTGAGCGAGCGTTGAAATGGGGGTCATGGCGATCGCAAAAATGGTTTGTGGCGAAGGGCGGGGAATTTGATTAAGCTTGCCCGCAGGTCGTCATTCTAAAACATAAACCGGGGGAACCATGTTCATCAAGCTCATTACGACCCTCGGCGCTGCCGCGCTGATCGCGCTCAGCAGCGCGCCTGCTTACGCGTGGGAACCAACCAAGTCGGTCGAATTCGTGGTCCCTGCCGGTACCGGCGGCGGCGCCGACCAGATGGCGCGGCTGATCCAGGGCATGATCATCAAGCACGACCTGATGAAGCAACCAATGGTCGTCGTCAACAAATCGGGCGGCGCTGGCGCCGAGGGCTTCCTCGATGTGAAAGGCGCGAAGGGCAATCCGCACAAGATCATCATCACGCTTTCCAACTTGTTCACCACGCCGCTTGCGACCGGCGTGCCCTTCAACTGGACTGATTTGACGCCGGTCGCCATGCTCGCGCTCGATGAATTCGTACTCTGGGTCAATGCCGATTCGCCCTACAAAAGCGCGAAGGATTACCTGGATGCGGTCAAGGCCGGCGACGACAACCAGTTCAAGATGGCCGGCACCGGATCGAAGCAGGAAGACCACATCATCACCGTTGCGCTGGGAAAGGCGGCCGGCAAAAAGCTGACTTATGTACCGTTCAAGGGCGGTGGCGACGTTGCCGTGCAACTCGTCGGCGGCCACGTCAATTCGACCGTGAACAATCCGATCGAAGCGGTCGCGCATTGGCGCGCAGGCAAACTGCGGCCATTGTGCGTGTTCGACGATAAACCGCTGCCGTATAAAACCAGGGTCACCGACACCATGGCGTGGAGCGACATCCCGACTTGCAGGCAATCGGGCATCGACGTCGATTATCTGATGCTGCGCGGTATTTTCATGGCGCCGGGCGTGACACCGGAACAGGTCAATTACTACGTCGACCTGTTCAGACGAGTGCGCGCTCTGCCGGAGTGGCAAGAGTTCATGGAGAAAGGCGCGTTCAACCCGACCTTCCTGGTCGGCAACGAATATTCAGACTGGGCGCGGAAAGCGGAAGGCACGCATAAATCGCTGATGCAGGAAGCCGGCTTCATCGCGAAGTAGAGCCCGCGTTGCCTGCCGTAACTGCGTCGGCCGATTCGCCTCGCCGCATCCTCAACCAGTAATTCATCTGGCAGCCATGACGGAAAAAGAACCGGCTGCAATCTCGACTCGCGCCATCGAAATCATCGTCGCATTGATGTTACTGTCCGTTGCCGTCCTGGTCATATACGACAGCAAACGAATCGGCGCAGGCTGGGCCGCCGACGGACCTGAAGCTGGTTACTTTCCGTTTTACATAGGTGCGCTGCTGGGCGTTGCCAGCATCTGGATATTGCTCCAGGCGATGTTGCAGAAAACGAGCCCGGTATTCGTTGCACCCGATCGATTCCAGCGCGTGCTGGCGGTTTTTATTCCGACCGCGCTATACATCGCGACGATTTACTTCATCGGCATCTACCTCGCTTCCGCTTTTTTCCTTGCGTTGTTCATGCGTCGGCATGGCAAATTCGGCTGGCGCAAAATGCTCGCGGTCAGCGTACTCGTGCCCGGCATTCTGTTTCTATTGTTCGAAGTCTGGTTTCTGGTGCCGTTGCCGAAAGGGCCGCTTGAGAATCTGTTTGGTTATTGATACCGAACAGGGTTCGTCCTTCCGGCGAAGGTTGTCCCGGCATGCTTCAAGCCGGAAGCCGGAATCTGAGACTCGGTACAAATTCCTGCTTGCGCAGGAATGACGCCTATCCTTGCTCACCCTATCCTCAATCCTCGATTCTCAATCCTAGATCCTCGACCCTGATCCAGATGGAGGAATTTTCCAATCTGCTGCATGGCTTCGCGATCGCACTGACCTGGCAGAATCTGATGTTCATGTTCGTCGGGATTTTGCTCGGCGTGCTGATCGGCGTGCTGCCGGGGCTCGGCGGCGCCAACGGTGTAGCGATCCTGCTGCCGCTGACGTTTTCGATGCCGCCGACGTCGGCCATCATCATGTTGTCGTGCATTTACTGGGGCGCGCTGTTCGGCGGCGCGATCACATCGATCCTGTTCAACATCCCGGGCGAGCCGTGGTCGGTCGCGACCACGTTCGACGGCTATCCGATGGCGCAGCAAGGTCGTGCTGGCGAAGCACTGACGGCGGCGTTTACGTCATCGTTCGTCGGAGCGCTGTTCGCCGTCATCGTCATCACCTTTCTGGCGCCGCTGGTCGCAAGGTTCGCATTGCGTTTTGGGCCGGCGGAATTTTTCGCCGTGCAGTTACTGACGTTCTGCAGCTTCGTCGGACTCGCACGCAGCGCACCGGCGAAAACCATCGCGGCGATGATGCTCGGCTTCGCGCTCGCCTCGGTCGGGCTCGATACCGTCACCGGAACCTTGCGCATGACGTTCGGCAGCACCGAATTGCTGCGCGGTTTCGATTTCCTGATCGCCGTGATCGGCTTGTTCGGCATCGGCGAAATCTTGCTGACCATGGAAGAAGGTCTCGCTTTCAAGGGCGTGCGCGCCAGGATCAATCCGAAAGTCGTGCTTCATACGTGGGCGCAGTTGCCGAAGTATTGGATGACTGCATTGCGCGGCACGCTGATCGGCTGCTGGATGGGAATCACACCGGGCGGCGCGACGCCGGCGTCATTCATGAGCTACGGGGTTGCGAAACGTCTGTCGCGCGACGGGCACAAATTCGGCACCGGCCAGATCGAAGGCGTGATCGCCCCCGAGACTGCCGCGCACGCCGCCGGCACGAGTGCGCTCTTGCCGATGCTGACGCTCGGCATCCCCGGCTCGCCGACCGCTGCCGTGCTGCTCGGCGGTCTGCTGATCTGGGGCTTGCAGCCGGGGCCGCTGCTGTTTGTCGAGCAGAAGGATTTCGTCTGGGGCCTGATCGCGAGCATGTATCTCGCCAATATCGTTGGCCTCGCCATCGTGTTGACCACGGTGCCATGGTGGGCGGCGATCCTGCGCGTCCCCTTCTCGATTATCGCACCGATCATCGTCGTCATCTGCTCCGTCGGCGCCTTCACCGTGCACAACGCGCTGTTCGACGTCGCGCTGATGCTCGTGTTCGGCGTCGTCGGCTATTTGTTCAAGAAACTCGACTATCCGCTCGCGCCGATGGTGCTGGCGCTGGTGCTCGGCGATCTGGCTGAATCGTCGTTCCGTCAAGCCATGTTGCTGTCGCAGGGAAGCATGACGATTTTCTGGGCCAATGGTCTGGTCGGCGGCATCGTCGCGCTTGCGTTATTGATGCTCGTTTGGCCGTTGCTTTCCGGTTTTCTCGCCAAGTTCCGCCGCGGCGGCGATGCGCATCTGGCGAATGAGCGCCCTATCGAATGAGCGGCGGATTTGCTTGCTCAGAAAAACATCCTGTAGTTGATTGACCTTGAACGCAGCACTAGACTGACCAGGTGAGGCTCGCGGTTCCGCGTTCAATAAGGAGGTCGATCATGCATCCCACATCCATCATTTGCTCCGTCGCTGCTCGCGCACTGGCGATCGTGCTTATCGCCAGCTCATCCATCGCATGGGCGCACGATGAGGATGCGCCGCGCGGCAAGTCGCCGGAAAAGCTCGGCGAAGTAAACTTTTCCGTCTCGTGCAGCGCCGCAGCGCAAGCCGAGTTCAATCGCGCGATGGCGATGTTCCATTCTTTCTGGTTCAAGCCGGCGATCAAATCGTTTTCCCAGGTACTCGAGCACGATCCGCAATGCGGCATGGCGCACTGGGGAATCGCGATCATGGCCATGGGCAATCCGTTCGCCTGGCCGCCGAATCCAAATGCGCTGAAGGCCGGCGCCGCGGCGATGGCGGACGCAGAACGCATCGGCGCCAAGACCGAACGCGAGCGCGATTACATCGCAGCCCTGGCCGTGTTCTTCAAGGAATCGCAAACCGCCGAACACAAGTCACGCGCAGCCGCTTTCGCCAATGCCATGGAAAAAGTGGCGGCGAAATATCCTGACGACGTCGAAGCGCAGATCCTCTTTGCTCTGGTGCTCGACGCGACCGCGCTGCCGACCGACAAGACGTTCGCCAATCAACTGAAAGCCGCCGGCATTCTCGAACCGCTGTTCAGCAAATATCCAAAGCATCCCGGCGTCGCGCACTACCTGATTCACACTTACGACTATGCCGAGCTGGCGGAAAAAGGTTTGCCCTCGGCGCGCGCCTACGCCGGAATCGCGCCCTCGGTGCCGCACGCGCTGCACATGCCGTCGCACATTTTCTCGCGCGTCGGCCTGTGGCAGGAGATGGTCGAAGGCGATCGCGCGTCCTACCGCGCGGCGAAAAGCGAGCTTAGCGAAGCAACGCTCGGCGTCGGCACGTACGATGCGCTGCACGCGATGGATTACATGGTTTTCGGCCATCTGCAGCAGGCGCAGGACAAAGCCGCGAGGCAGTTATTCGAAGAGGCGACTGCTATACGCAAAGTCAATGTCGAGAATTTCGTCGCTGCCTACGCGTTCGCAGCGATTCCCGCGCGCTTTGCGCTGGAGCACAGCGATTGGCAGCAGGCCGCGGCGCTCAAGCTCTCGCCGAGCGAGATGGCCTGGGACAAGTTTCCGCAAGCCGAAGCGATTCTCGTCTTTGCACGCGGTCTGGGCGCCGCGCGCATGGGGGACGTCGCAGCGGCGCGCGGCGATTTGCAGCGCCTGCAAGCGCTCAGAGATGCAATGACGGCAGCGAAAAATGTCTACTGGTCAGGCCAGGCCGATTTCCAGATCAAGACCGTTGAGGCCTGGATAGCGCTCGCCGAGAAACGCAACGACGACGCGCTGCAATCGAGGCGCGCCGCAGCCGAATCCGAAGAAGCGAGCGACAAACATCCAGTCACGCCAGGCAACGTTGTGCCGTCGCGCCAACTGCTCGGCGAAATGCTGATGACATTGGATCAACCGAAGCAGGCGCTCGCTGAATTCGAGCGCTCGCTGAAGCGCGATCCCAATCGCTTTCGCGGACTCTACGGCGCCGCCCGCGCAGCAGAAGCCTCAGGCGATCGCGAAGCCGCGCGCGCCTACTACGCAAAGCTGCAAAGCCTGACCGCGAACCGTGATAGCGAACGGCCGGAACTTGCGCAGGCGAAGGCGTTTTTGGCGACACCCTGATCGGCCCTAACCGTGATGTTGTTATACGTTGTTCATTCGGACTGGGTTTGAGAAGCTTGGAGGGATTGATGGATCGCTCCTCGCACCAAACCCTACTGCCCGCGAAACCCACGACAAGGCCGAAACGCTTCATCGGTTCGGCGCTGCAGGAATGGGCCTATGGCTTCATCTATCATCAGTCGAAGCAAAGAACCGCCGTG
>JACMKV010000074.1 GCA_014379915.1 Burkholderiales bacterium | reverse complement strand
TCGATACCGACTTCGGCGAGCCTGCGCATGATAGCGCGCTCGCGCACGATCTCTGCGTAGCGGCGAATGTTCGCGGCGCCTGCCGTGTTCCTGTTGAGTGCGCCGAGGTACTCGATGCCGCCGACGCCCTGCAATTCCTTGTTGCTCTCGAGGCTTTCGGCGACCGTGACGACGTCGGCCGGATGACTGCGCTCGATCAGCTTGCAGATGTGGCTAAAAATCAGCCGGTGATCGCCGCGATAAAAATCCGCAGCCGAGACGACATCGGCGATCTTGTCCCATGCCGAATTGTCGAACAGCAAGCCGCCCAGCAGCGACTGCTCGGCGTCCTCCGAATGCGGCGGGGTTTTGATCGCGTCAAGCTGCGGATCGGACGATACGCTGCGCGGCAGCGGAACAGCTTGAATCATGAGAGAACCCCCGAGGCGTAGCGGCTGGTCTGGTGCAAATCACCAACCAGGCATTTGCAGTGTACGCAAACTACGGCGGGGGCAGCAACGGAAAAGACCGGGGGAATACTGTGCGAATGCTATGGACAACTTGTGCACAAGATTGCCAGGGGCAAAGCTGCTTGCCTGGTACAAATCGTTTATCCCGCCCCTCCTCTCCGAGGAGGGCGACACGCAGTGGCGGGGTGGCGATCCTCAGCCGATGCCCTGAAGCAGCCTTGGCAAAATCAATTTTCGCCGAGCACCGAAACCGTGATCGTGGCGGTTACGTCGGCCTGCAGCACGATCGGCACCGCGTGATCGCCGATCTGCTTCAACGGACCATTCGGCAAGCGGATCTGGCCGCGCTCGATTTCGAATCCCTGCGCTTCCAGCGCGGCTACGATGTCGGCATTCGTGACCGACCCGAACAGCCTGCCATCGGCGCCGGCTTTCTGGGTGATCTGCACCATCAGGCCGTCGATTTTGGCGGCGCGCTCCTGCGCCGACACCAGCGCCTGATTCTGCGCTTTCTCGAGTTCGGCGCGTTTGCTTTGTACTTCGGCGATATTCGCATCGGTCGCCCGCCGCGCCTTGCCCTGCGGAATCAGAAAATTGCGCGCGTAGCCGTCGCGTACTTTTACGATGTCGCCGAGCTGGCCGAGACTGCTGACGCGCTCCATCAAAATTACCTGCATATTTCGCTCCTCAATGCAAAGCTCTTACTGCAATCCCTCAGTGCAAATCCGTGTAATGCAGCAGCGCCAGAAAGCGCGCGCGCTTGATCGCGGTGCCGAGCTGGCGTTGATAACGCGCCTTGGTGCCGGTAATGCGCGCCGGAATGATTTTGCCGTTCTCGTTGATGAAATCCTTCAGGATTTCGATGTCCTTGTAATCGACTTCCTTGATTCCTTCATTCGTGAAGCGGCAATACTTGCGGCGGCGAAACAGCGGCCGGTTCGCGTTGTTGGTGTCTTTTCGTTTGGCAACCATGCGTGGCATAGGATTAAGTCCTCGAATTGTGATTATTCAGTGTCGATTGCATTGACATGCAATACCTTATTCAGTATCGATTGCATTGACATGCAATACGATGTGCGAGCTTGCGCGGCTGCGATTGGCGAGAAATCCGCTCAGGCGGACCGATTCGCCGTCGGCAACTGTCGACAGCCGCATCGCCTGGTCGGCCAGTGCGATCACTTCGATTTCGCACTCGACGCGCCGGGCAACGCCGGCTTCCATCTGATCCGAAACATGATGCAGCCGGCGGTT
>JACMKV010000073.1 GCA_014379915.1 Burkholderiales bacterium | reverse complement strand
GCGTTTGCCTGTGGCGACCAAACATCGCTATGACGAACGCATTTACGGACCGGTTTAGATATTCAGCTGTTTGACGAGCCGTACAAAGCGTTCGGCCGCGGCGCGCTCGGCGAGCGCGCCGTAGCGCAAGTCGATATAGAGTCGGCTGATCGCATCGACCGCCGCGGCGTGCTGCGGTCTCGCCTCAGCGACACGCGCGGCAAAGTCGCGCGGACCTTCCGCGGGCCGCCGTGGAAAACCGCTTTTCGCCAGCTTCGCGCAAAACGTCCGGTAAGCTGAAACGACCGGATCTCGCGGTGCGGCGCGATGTTGTCTGAGCAGCGTCGCGGCCATTGCGAGAACGATGAGCGCGACCACGATGATTAGCGCAACCGTCATGGTCTGCCATGAAGCGCCTTGCAAACCGAAGCTCGACAGGACCTGCATCTGACGCGACGAATCGTAGCCGAGTACCCATTGATTCCAGCTATTCGTCACCGCATCCCAGGTCAGGCGCGCCGGCTGCAGCCATTTCTGCTCGCTGAAGCTCGCGAGCGCAAACGCTTCATTGGCGGGCAGCGCTGCAGCGACGCCTTGCTCGACCCGCGACGGCGCGACCGCGGCGGTCGGATCGATGCGCACCCAGCCGCGGTCAAGCAGCCAGACTTCCGCCCATGCATGGGCATCGGCCTGACGCACGACCAGGTAATCGTCGAGCGGATTGATCTCGCCGCCCTGATAGCCGGTCACGACGCGCGCTGGCACGCCGGCGGCGCGCATCAGAAACGTGAAGCTCGATGCATAGTGCTCGCAGAATCCGCGCCGCGTGTCGAACAGAAATTCATCGACCGCTTGCTCGCCGAGCAGCGGCGGCGACAGCGTGTAGAAAAAAGGCTGCTGGCGAAACAGCGCAAGGGCCGCATCGACAACGCCGCGATCGCTGCCGCTTTCGTCGCGCAGGTTTTGCGCCAGCGCACGCGCGCGCGGGTTCGAATGGTCCGGAAGCCGCAAGGCGCGCCGCAGTTCGTCGTCGGTCGCGTCGACATTGGCGTGGTAGTCGAGCACCGAAGCCATCTCGTAGCGTGTGCGCGTAGCTACCGGCGCGTTGGCAATGATCTGAAAATCGCCGGTCAGCTTGCTGTCCGGCGGGAGCTTGACGGGCAGGTCGAGCGCAAGCAGCCAGGCTTTGCCGTGCGGCTCGAGTGTGACGGCGTAGCGCAGCGGCGCGGACTTTGCAACGTAGCCCTGACCGGCAGCGTTCTGTTGCCGCGCGCCGCCCGACCAGGTGCGGCCATCGAAATCCCATAACACCGGGCCGCGCCAGTAGAGCGCGGATCGCGCCGGCGCCGTGGTCTCGAACTTCGCCCGAAACGCCGTCGCCTGCGACAGGCTCAGCTGACTCATGCTACCCGGCGCCATCGTATCCGACAGCCCCGTCGTGCCGCCGGACTGGTCGTACTGAACCCCCCACAGCGGCCCCTGCACGCGCGGAAACAGAATGAACAACACGAGCATGAGCGGCGCTGCCTGTGCCAGCAGCAAAAGTGCAATGCGCAGGGTATTGCGCGGCCCTTCCGGCGACGGTCCACGGTGGAAATTAATCATGGCTGCGGTGATCGCAACCACGCCGAGCAGCATGTAGAGCGCGGTCGGCACCGTTTGTGAATAGAGGAAATTGGTGATGACGAGAAAGTAGCCAAGCAGCAGCATCAACATGGCGTCGCGCAGACGCATCGTTTCGAGCAGCTTCAAAGCCAGCATCATGACAAGCAGCGAAACGCCGGCATCGCGGCCGAGCAGATCGCCGTAGCTCAGGTAGATGGCGGCGGTCACCGCGACAACCAAGGGGAACAAAGTCAGCTTACGTGGCAACGCGAGCCCGCGATGCGCGATGTGCCAGCGCCAGAATGCCAGCGCCACGGCGAGCGGGGCGATCCATAGCGGTAGCCGTAGCGCGTGGGGTGCCGCGACCAGCGCCAGCGAAACGAGCAACCAGCTGACGTTGGGCAGGCTCAGCACCGGCCCAACCACAATCGCTGTTGCGGCTTGCGCGCGCGCCATGCTATTGCCCGAAACGCGCGAGCGCGGAAAGACAGCGCTCCTGTTGTGCTGCACCGGTGGCGGGCGGAACGGTATGACCGGGCAAGCGCAGGCCAAAGCTTTTTTGCCCCGGGCCGGCGTCGAGCACCCAACGGGCAAGCCGCGACAGCCGTGCCTCGGTATCCATGCTGGCTGGTAGTTCGGTCCAGTCCAGCCAAACGCCCAAATCGGCGTTGCCGTCGAATTGCTTGGTCATAAGCGGATGACCGCGCGCAACGGCTTTCCAGGCGACGTGGCGCATCGCATCGCCGCGCTGATAGCTGCGCAGGCCCGCGAAATCATCGTTGCCGGACGTGCGCGCGACGCTATCGCCGGTCTCGGCGCGCGGCAGCGGGCGGCGGATTTCGCATTCCGGATTCGGGTAGACCAGGCAGTACGAATCGGGAACCAGATTCGCCCACGCCTTAAACAGACCGAGCGGAAAGCGCGTACCGAGTTTGCAGCGTCCGAGCTTCAGTACGCCGCGCCGCGGCGCGGGCATGGCCAACGGGACATCGATGGCGCCAAACGCCGGGACATCGACCCCTGCCGACGCCTGCCTGCCGCAATGGATCGTGACGTTATAGCGCGGCAAATTGTCGGGGTTTTCGACTTTCAGCGTGAAAATTGCCTGACCGCCGGCAAACACGGGCGGATTACGGGCGACCGAAAGCCGCAGTCGCGCCAGATTACGGTAAGTGTGGAAGATCGAAACCAGGCCCATAGCGCCGAGCAGAAAAGTCAGCACCAGGCCGAGGCTCAGATCGTAGTTGACCGAGCCGGTCAGCATCAGAAGCAGGATCACGCCGAACAGAAAGCCGTGGCCGGTCGGCAGCATAAAGATTTCGCGCCAGCCAAACACGAAGCTGCGACTTTCGCGCATGGAAGTGGGTTGACCGGCCTGGCGGCGGCTAGCAAGCCAGTTCGCGAAAAAAGGTTTAAGCCGGAAATTGGCAATCACGACTGGCCTGTCAGTTGGTCAACGTTAACATCAGGGAATCGCTACCTCGGCGATCAGCCGCTGTGCGATATCGACGCCGTTCAGCCGCACATAATCATTCGCCGGGTACAAGCGATGACCGACCACACCCGGCAACACCGCCTGCAAATCCTCCGGCAGCACCTCGTTGCGGCCGTCCATCAGCGACCAGGCGCGCGCACAATGCACGAGCGCTAAGCCGGCGCGCGGGCTCAAGCCATGCTGATAATCGGGGCTCAAGCGCGTGTACGTAATCAGCGCCTGCGCGTAATCGAGCAGCGCATGCGACGTATATACCTGCATTACCTGAGCCTGCAGGATTAGCAATTGCTGTGCCGTGATGCACGGAGTGAGGCTTGAGATCAGGTCCCGCCGCGGCGCCCCGGCGAGCAGCGCGCGTTCGGCATCGCTATCCGGATAGCCAAGCTGGATGCGCATCAAAAAGCGGTCGAGCTGCGATTCGGGCAACGGAAACGTACCGAGCTGGTATGACGGGTTCTGCGTCGCGACGACGAAAAATGGCTGGGGTAGCGGCCGCGTTTCGCCTTCGATCGTCACCTGGTGTTCTTCCATCGCTTCGAGCAGTGCGCTTTGCGTTTTTGGCGTTGCCCGATTCACCTCGTCCGCAAGTACGATTTGCGCAAAAATCGGCCCCGAATAAAACTTGAACGCCGAGCTATCGCGATCGAGTATCGATACGCCGAGAATATCGGCGGGCAACAAATCGCTGGTGAACTGGATGCGCTGGAAATCAAGGCCGAGCGTTGCCGCGAGCGCGTGCGCCAGTGTGGTTTTGCCGACGCCGGGAACGTCTTCGATCAGTAGGTGGCCGCGCGCCAGCAGGCACGCGACGGCCATTTTGATCTGGCGCTCCTTGCCGAGCACGACCTGGCCCACCTGATCGATTACGCGATGCAGCGGGTAGTGATTGACTGGATTTTGCACCATTCAAGTGTGCCATGTTCACCGCCCAGGCGCGACCCCGGAACGCTGCCGTTTAGCATTCGCGAGCCTGGCCATCAGCTCCGACGGGCGCCAATTGACAAGGATTTGCGTGGACATGGGAGGCGGCCGGCGATAAAATTCCAGGCTGTCCTCGCGCAACGTTATTCTTCCTGGTCCGGCCTATGAGTTACCGCGTTGCCTTCATCACCCATCCCGACTGTGCGCTCCACCATACGGGCGCGCATCATCCCGAGCAGCCGCAGCGGCTGGCTGCGATCAGCGATCGTCTGATCGCGTGCGGCCTCAACGATTATTTGCTGCATATCGACGCGCCGCTGGTATCGGCCGAACAACTTGTCCGCGTGCATACGCAGGCGCATATCGACGCCATCGAAGCTGCCGCGCCGGTCGTCGGTCTGCGCTACCTCGATGGCGATACTTCGATGTGCCCGCATACTTTGAATGCGGCGAAGCGCGCCGCTGGCGCCGTGATCCGCGCAGTCGACATGGTCAT
>JACMKV010000072.1 GCA_014379915.1 Burkholderiales bacterium | reverse complement strand
CGTGGATGCGACCCCGAAGGCGCGCACAGCGACCGCGATCATCCGGCGCTTGGCATCCCGCTTCGCGGTCGCATCCCCAAAGGGGCCCCTGCTCCGCGCTTCGCGGGCGCACGAGGCGCTGCGGGCCGAAAAAGCGGAATGCGGCTGTGACACGGAGGCGCGAAGCGCCTGGAGCGGGAACAGCCGCTTGCCGCCTCTCCCGCACCAGCCCTTCGGGTACCGTAGTGCGGCGGCATGGGAATACATGAGCATTTTGAGGCCTGAGTAACGAAGTATTGGCAAGCGCAGTGGTTTTGCAACAGCCTGTCAACTGCGCTTTGGTCCACGCGATCAGGCTGCAACAGGAAAGCAATGCAGTTCAGTCTCAGGCGCTGCACTGATCCTGCGGGCTCATGCGAAAACCTGATGAAAATACTGGAAATATCAGCGCACCCCAATCGCACTGATATAGCGATCGAGCCAGGACAGGCTGTACCGAAAGCGCGTCTTGATCAGCATCCAGCCTGCGACTACGCCGAGGACATTGGCCAACATGTCGGCGTAATCGAAATAGCGGTAGCCGAGCAGCCCTTGGACGAATTCGAGTGCAATGCCCATGGCAGCGAATGCGACACCCAGTTTTAGACGTTCGTTCATGTGCCAGAATAACTGGCAAAACCAGGCCATGAGAATCGCGTATGCCGACAGATGACCAAGCTTATCGGCGCTGAAAAAACGCAGCGCTTCCGGCGGCAGCCGCGGCGTCAACGACAGGTAGATGACCGTCCCGACCAGCAGCCAGCCGAGGGCCAGCCACAGCTTGCGATGATTCAAATCGGCGGCGCGCGTCTCGGCCATCAGCGCCACGCCTCGATGAATTCACGCCAATGCGGCGCCGATGACGCTGCCAGCGTGGCGCGAACCAGTGCGCATTCATCGCGGTATTGCTGCTCGGTATAGACGCCGCGCATCAACTGAAATCGCTGAAACACCAAATGCGTATTGGCGACATCGGTCTCGCAGTAATTGCGGATCGCCGCGATCTCGCCGCGTTGAAATGCGTTCCAGACTTTCGAGCCGTGCAGGCCGAGCTTGCCCGGAAAACCGATAAGTCGGGCCATGTCGTCGAGCGGCACATTGGCGCGCGGTTGATACAAGGCGAGCATATCCATCAAGTCGATATGACGCGTGTGATAACGGCTCAAATAATTGTTCCATCTGAATTCGCGATCGTCGTCGCCTTGCTCCCAGTAGCGCGCCGCGCTCACACCGTGGACCAGGCTGCGATAATGCAGCACGGGCAGATCGAAGCCGCAGCCATTCCACGACACGAGCTGCGGCGTGTATTTTGCGATGCCATCGAAAAAACGGCCGATTAGCTCGCCCTCGCCGTCGTCGGCTTCGCCCAACGACCAGACTTTGAACGAATCGGCCTCGCGCAACGCGCACGAGATGGCGACTATCCGATGCAAATGCAATTGCAGGAAATCGCTGCCATGCGTCTGCCGGCGGCGATGACAAGCCATCTCGACTACGCCAGCATCGTCGATGCCGTCGCCGAGGTCGTACAGCCGGCGCAGGCCGGCGACGTCAGGTATGGTTTCGATGTCGAATACAAGGGTTGGGGTCACGGATCAGGAGAATCTGAGCGAATTGTGGCAACGGAATGGGATAAGGCAACATGGCGGGTATAACGAAGGCATTGACGACTCCTCCCCCTTGACGGGCGAAGGCAGGGATGGGGGTGAAAGCTGATCCAGTGCCACTGGCGTATTCACCCCCACCTAACCCTCCCCGTCAAGGGGGAGTGGATTACGTACTACTGGCTAGGGGGAAATGCAATCACTTCACGCTCGGCGCTCCCAAGCCGCGCCACTTGCAGCGCGTCATTTTTTCTTCCAGCCACCCTGGCTGTCCTGCACCCACCAGCCGGGCTGCGCCTTTTCGATCCAGCGCCCGGCGAAGGTCGAGCGAATTTCACTCTCCCATTCCGGATGCTGGTTGGCGCGGGCGATTTCACGGTAGAGCGCCGATCGGTCCTGATTCTCGGCGCCGACCAGGGCGTTGACGGCCTGGCGCTGCGGCAACGGTACGGCGTTCGCATCACGCAGTACGATCTGACCGTCCCGCGTCAAACCAACCGCGCCGCTCACGTAATACGGCGCGAGCTGGTTGTGGCGTTGCTGCATGCTGTTTTTCAGCGCCGTGATCGCCGGTGTATTGATTTCGAGATCGGCCGCAGCCGACACCATGCCGGCGACCGACATCAGGCAAATGAAAATAACACGTAGAAATCGCAATTGCATGGCGCCTCCTATTTCGTTGCCCCGGGCTTCGTTGCCGGCCTGTCGTCCGTACTGCCCGTATCACCCTTGCCGCCCGCCGCCTCGCCATCCTTGAGCTGCCAGACCTCATCGATGATTTTGTCCGCCGCTTTTTCAGCGGCCGCCGCCGGAAAGTAAATATTGATGGTCACGCAGGCCGCGAGCAGTAAGGCGGCAAGCGCGATGCAGGATTTTTTCGTCATGCTGTCGTTCTCTATTTTCTGCCTAACTGGCTGTTAATCAGCGTAATCATTTGAATGAAACGACCTACTAGAACTGCGTTTCCTCCAGCGCCAGCACACCGGCTGCGCCGTTGACGATGGCATTGCGCAAACCCGGCGCTTGGCTAAGGATGTGATCGGCGTAAAAGCGGGAGGTCGCGATCTTGGCTTTATAAAATGGCGCCTCACCATCGCCTGCCGCGAGTTTCGCTTGCGCGGCGAGCGCCGCGCGCGCCATCTGCCAGCCGCCGGCGACGATCCCAAACAGCTGAAGGAATGGAACTGCGCCCGCAGAAGCCGCTTTGACATCGCTCGAATAGGTGACGACGATCCAGTCCGTCGCTTCAGTCAGCGCCTTCACTCCGTCGCTAAACGCAGCGCGCATGGCGCTGAAATCGGCGCCGGGCGCCCCGGCGAGCTGGCCATCGGTTGTTTTCATCATCGCGATCACCGCCTGCGCGGTGACGCCCTTATCGCGCGCGATCTTGCGCCCGATCAAGTCATTGGCCTGGATCGCGGTGGTGCCCTCGTAAATCGTGGTAATCCGGGCATCTCTCAAATATTGCGCGGCGCCGGTTTCTTCCACATAACCCATGCCACCTTGTATCTGTATGCCGGTGGAAGTGACTTCGATCGAAGTTTCGGTGCTCCAGCCCTTGACCACCGGAATCATCAAATCCGCAAACGCCTGATGTCGCGCGCGTTCTGCTGCGTCGGGATGGCGGTTTGCCTTGTCCAGCGATGCGGCGGTGAAATAGGCGAGCGAGCGCATCGCTTCGACCTGCGCTTTCATGCTCATCAACATGCGCCGCACGTCCGGGTGGCGGATGATGGGCACTTTTTCGCCGCCGCGCACGCCGAGCTCCGCACCTTGGATG
>JACMKV010000071.1 GCA_014379915.1 Burkholderiales bacterium | reverse complement strand
TCCGGCTTCAGGCAAGCGGAATGAGGACAATGTCGAAGGTGCAAACGCCAACGACGGCTCCTGCCCCAATCGCACAGCTTCCTCTGCGGGCTTTAATGCTTGCCCTGTGCGCGGCTTCGACGGAAACAGGCAATCGATGCGCCGCAGCGCCTGAAAGAAGTCGTAGTTATACGGCTTCTGTTCGAGCTCGCGAAAAAAATTCAGAGGATCGGGCGTGCTCCGCATCTCGGCGCCCATCGCATGATTTCGCCGCGCCCCATCGAGCGCAGCACGGTTTCGGTGAACGAATTGATCGACACGTGGCGCGCGAAAAATTGCTCCATCACCGAGCCGAACAGGAACGCGCTGCCTCCCTGAAACGCCAATTCGTCGACCTCCAGCTCGATCTCCAGGCCGCGCCCGAACGCAATCGGCCCGGGCATCGGCAAGCGCCGCGTCAGCGATCGCACGCGCACCGATCGCACACCTTCGCTTTGCCGCTTCACGCCTTCGTCGGCCGTCCTGCCGTACAGCGCGAGCATTTCGCGCAGCGCGGCTGCACCTTCGCGCTCGTTGCTGTCGAGCAGCGATAAATAATTGAGCGAAAGGTGACTGATGAATTGCCATGCGATCGCGCCTTCGCCGAGCGGGGAATACGGTTTGGATGGGCCTTTGGCGCAGCGGATCGCTTCGACCGGCGCCGCGCTGTCGAGCGTGAAATCCGACTTGCCGGCGCCCAGCGGCATTTGCAGCGGCAAATCGCGATTGGTCGCGAGCGTCGTGATCGCGAGTTGGCGCAGATCGCTCGAAAACGGCGCTTCCGCCGGATCGACAAGCGAGATGAATACTTCGCTGCCGATGTAACTCGAGCGCGCGCCGGTGCGCCTTTGCGCCGTCGACAACAGCCGCGGCTCGCGCTGGATGGTGAAATAAGCGCGGTGCTCGTGGCCCTCGTCGTGATAGGCCGCGTAAAACGGCAGGAACGGCTGTTCGCTATCGCTGCCAACGCCGTAACCGGTGACGCCCGCGACGTCAAAAATCTCGAAATCCATCGGCCGCGTGCGGTCGGGAATGACGTGGTAGTTGGGTGTGTTGTCGGTCAGATGGATGCGGTCGGCGCGTTTCGGAAACAGGTTGATCGCGGGCGCGCAAAACAACGAGAAGTTGCCGGCATCGACGACGCTTTCCAACGCGGTGGCCGCGCGCGAAAACAAAAGCACGACTTCGATTTCATCCTCTGCGTGCCGATTGAAAACCGGCGCCAAGCCGTCGATATCGACAAAAAGAAAACGCTGCGGGAATGTGAAATATTCCTGCAGCAACCGATAGCCCTGGAAAGTGCGCAAGCCGACCGGAAGCAGCGCTTCATCGTCGCGATAGCCGGCGGATTTTACGCTCCGGGCCGGAAGATACTTGTGCCAAGGCCACGGGCGTATCGCCGGAGCGATGACAGCGCCAAGGCTTGCGCCTAAGCACAGCTCGTAAAGCTTGTAAGCGACTTCATCGCTGCCGGATAAAAACAGGCGCAAGCGATCGAGGCCGATCTGGTTGAACTTGAGCCCGGCTGTACTTTTGAGTTTGAGACGAACGCCGCCCTTGATCTGTTGCGCCACCGGCAATGCGGTGAGCGGAAGGTCGGGTGCATAGGAGAAATATTCGGCCTTGGTAATTTCGATGGGCCACAGCGTAACGTCCTGCGCCGTGCGGAATTCGCACGCGGTCAGGTCTCCCCTGCCTAGCTGACTTTTCATCGAACTGCCACGCCGGATCGTGAACCCTTGCGCGAGATTCGTCTCGGCAAGCTGCGGCCGAAACTGCGCGATCAGCATCGCCGGCGTCGGCGCGAGATAGTTCGGATAAACGATTTCGAGCAGACGCTGCGTGAAGCGCGGGAATTCGGCGTCGAGCTTGAGTTGCACGCGCGCCGCCATGAAGCCGGCACCTTCGAGCAGGCGTTCTACATACGGGTCGGTAACTTCGATGCCATCCATGCCGAGACGCGCGGCGATCTTCGGAAACTGTCGCGCGAACTCAGCGCCCATTTCGCGCAGGTGGCCGAGTTCCTGGTTGTAGTAGCGGAGAAGGCGGGGATCCATTCAGGCTCGATGCTGAGCAGAAGCGATTACGGCGCGAAGAGACCGTCCAACGAATTTCGTGCCTCTACGTCGAATCCCCTGGCAGCGTATTCAAAACTTCCCGGCGGGACGCCGACAACCAGGGTGGCATAGTCAAGTATCCGCTGCCTGCCTTGTACAACTAAGTGGCCGTATGCGTCGAAGACGATGACCAGCCCGCGAACATTGGCCAGAACAAAATAGTGATGGGGCGATTGGTGTCCCGGTTGGGCGCGAACCGCCCTAACGACGATGTGATGACCGTGCCCTTGACTCTCTAATCGTTCAATGGCGCGCACTAGATCAACTCTTCTGAAGCCGGCCAGAACATCGGCATGCAGACGGTAAGTTGTACCCCAACCGCTGTCCACGGGCGCAACCACACCGGTCTCCAGGAAATCATGAACGGCATCCGCGGCTTCTACACAATGGTCGCCGCCGGGCTCGTCCGGACTGAGCCTTCTCAGGAGGTCCACATGTCCATCCAGCAGCAGCTCGTAGTTATCCATACCATGTCGCCTTCGTGTATGCCACGGACGCCCTTATTCCGAATCCCCTACTACCCCAAATCCCGAACCTCAACCTTCCCCGTCTCCAGATCAACCTCGGTCCGCAGCAGCAACTCGAGCGGTATCGGCTGCGCCCAGAGGTGGCCGCGAATCTGCACGCTGATGATGTTGTGGCGATCGAGTTGCGAGTCGGAGACGATGGTTTCCAGATTCAGAGTCGACGCAATAATGCGCGGCTCGAAATCAAGGATCGCCTGTTTCAGCGAGCGTTCGAGTTCGATCACATCGAGCGACGACGCGGTTTCCCCCGATAACGACGGCAGGCCGAAGTTGATCACCGAGCGCTCGGCGAGCGAACATCCGCTGAAATCCTGACTGCTGCCGAGCCGGGTCGCGTTCATCAGCCACGTCAGGTCGCGCAGCACTGCCTGACGCAATCGCGTCTTCGTGATCACGCGCTCTTCGCGTGTTTCCAATTTTTTTTCGGGTTGTTCGTCGGTGAGGCGATCGAGCAGCGCCGGCTGCAGCCGTTCTTGCGGCATCAATTCGGCCATTACACGGGCTCCGCTGCCACTTGCAGCGGCGACGCTGCGTCGAAGACGATTTCGCGAATATCCATGAGCGGAATTTCGCCATTGTCGGTGGCCAACAAGCGCTGCCCGAAGCCGTGATAGACATCCGGCATCGCTTCATCCCAGACGGTCTTGCGACCGAGCGCGATTTGGCCGTCTTCACTTTTTTCCGAGCCGGGATAACGCGATGGTATGAGCGCGACCGATTCGCCGCCGTTTTCGAACTGGAAGTGCGCCGGCATCCAGACGAAATCGCGCAAATCGGCCGGCGCTTCCATCGCCACGCGCGTCAGGCGCGAAAACGGCACCCAGTAGTAGCGGCCGTTGATAATCGCCTCACAGATGGGGCCGAGGCGGCTGTCGGCGTCGGCAATCCAGGCGAACGGCTGGCCGTCGATCTTGCCGCTCGATGCGCTCGCTTCGTCGAACGCGCGAACGCGCAACTCGTTGCCTTCCTTGCGCCGCCCCTGCCCCGCGACCAGCAGCCCCTCGATCAGCAAGGCCAGCCATTGCTCAGGCTGACCGAACACCATCGGCGATTTCTTGCCCTCGAAGACTTGCGCACGCAGCGATTCGCAGCGGATCGCTTCGCGATAGGTCTGCGCCATCGCGAGCGCGATCGGATCGAGCTTTGCCGCGACATCGAGTTGATTCAGCGCGCGCTCCCATTCTCCAAGCACACACAACAACTGAAAAAGGAAGACGCGCAGCTTCGCGTCGCCGGGCTTCGCTCGTATTTCGTCCTGGAGTTGCTTGAGCGCACCGACTGGATCGCCGTCGAGCAGGCTTCGTTCGGCGCTGATCGCGGCGCTCATTTACGTGATCTCCGTCTCGAAAAGCATCGCGCCGCGCGGCAGCCCGTCTTCGCCTTGTGGGACGTACTGCACGCCGATTTTTTGAAACGCCAGGCTCAGCGTCTCGCTAAGTTCTGACGTTGACGAAAAGCTCGAAGAATCGACTTCGAGTGCGGTGATCCGCCCCTTCTCGATCGTGATGATGAAATGCTCGAGCGGCGTCTCGCCTGATTTACGCACGGTGAGCACGGCTTTCTTGATTTCGTCATTGTTGCGCATCGCCGACATCAATCCAGTGGATGCGCTATCGACCTTTTTCACGATCTTGAGCTCGTCGAGGCTCGCCTTTGGGCTGGCGCCGGCGCCACTCAGCGGCGTCCTCGCCTGCATGCCCCACGACCAACTGAGTACATCGATTTCGTCCTGATGCTCGTCATCTTGCGCCTCGCCTTTGATCGGGCCCTGCTTGGCGCTCTCGATCTTTAGAAACATATCACCTTGGGCCATGACGACTTTCCGTATCAGGCATAACAATGGCCGCGTGCAACGTCGCGCAGCGAGACTTCACCGGTTCGCGGTTAGGTGCGACCGCTAGACTTTTACGTTAGCGGCGATATTCCAGCCTGCCTCCACCACCGCATCGCCGGAACCGTCTTCTTTTTGCGGTGTATATTCAGTTTTGAACCAGGCGAAATTGAGCATGACGTTTTCCGTCAGACGGTCTTCACCGCCGCTGCCGCCAGTCGAAATCGATGAAATCAGCACTTCTTTCATCGTTACTTTCAAATAATCCAGCGGATTTTCACCAGCCTTGCGCACGGTCAATAGCGCCTCTTTGAAGTGTTTACCGTTGCAACACGAAATCATCAAAGTTGGCGAAGCCTTGTCGACGTATTTCGTGACGGAGAGATCATTGACGCTGACCTTGCCGGCACCGCCCCCGCCGCCGGTATGAGTCGTGCCCGATTGGCTCATCCCCCAACTCCATGCGAGCACATCGATTTGATCAGCGTTTTTGTCATCGGTCGACTCGCCTTTTACGTCGTCAAGCTTCAGAAACATGTCTACGGCCATGGCATCTCCTCCTTCTGTGGTTTTTGCAAATGGCTGCTGACCGGCTTCTCAGTGTGCCAGCAAGCCGTCGTGTACTACATTCGACTTACTGCGACTGCTGTCAAAAGATTAAGCCGCTTTCGCTGACGGCAGCTTCGATACCAACCGCAACGACACGGTCAGCCCTTCGAGTTGATAATGCGGGCGCAGGAAAAACTTCGAGGTGTAATACCCAGGATTACCCTCGACCTCTTCGACGACTACTTCAGCCGCTGCCAATGGCTTCCTCGCCTTTGTGCTTTCCGATGAATGCGCAGGATCGCCATCGACATAATTCATGATCCATTTTTGCAGCCAGATCTGCATGTCGGAGCGCTCCTTGAAGGAGCCGACCTTATCGCGCACGATGCATTTCAGGTAATGCGCGAAACGGCAGCAGGCGAACAGGTACGGCAGCCGCGCGGCTAAGTTCGCGTTGGCTGTCGCGTCCGAATCGTCATATTCGAAAGGCTTCTGCAGAGACTGCGCGCCGATAAAAGCGGCGAAATCCGAGTTCTTGCGGTGGAGGAGCGGCATGAAGCCGTTCTTCGCGAGCTCGGCCTCGCGGCGATCCGTGATCGCGATTTCGGTCGGACACTTCATATCGACGCCGCCGTCATCGGTCGGGAAAGTATGCGTCGGCAAGCCTTCAACCGCGCCGCCGGATTCGACCCCACGGATGCGCGAACACCAGCCGTAAAGCTTGAACGAGCGATTGATATTGACTGCCATCGCATAAGCGGCATTGGCCCAAGTGTATTTGCTGTGGTCGGCGGCGCCGGTTTCTTCCTCGAAATCGAATTCCTCGACTGGATTGGTTTTCGCGCCGTACGGAAGTCGCGCGAGAAAGCGCGGCATCGCCAGGCCCAGATAGCGCGCGTCTTCGGATTCGCGCAAGGAGCGCCACGCCGCGTATTCGGGCGTCGTGAAGATCTTCGTTAGATCGCGCGGATTGGAAAGCTCTTGCCACGAATCCATTTGCATCGTGGTCGGCGACGCGGCGGCGATGAAAGGCATGTGCGCGGCAGCTGAAATCTTCGACATCTCGCCGAGCAGTTCAACATCGGGCGGGCTGTGGTCGAAGTAATAATCCCCGACCATGCAGCCGAACGGCTCGCCACCAAATGTCCCGTACTCCGCCTCGTACACCTTGCGGAACATTGGACTCTGGTCCCAGGCTGTTCCCTTGAAGCGCTTCAAGGTCTTGCCGAGATCGTTTTTGGTAACGTCCATGAAACGGATCTTCAGCATCTCATCGGTCTCGGTGTTATTGACCATATGATGCAAGCCGCGCCACGAACCTTCGAGCTTTTGAAAATCCGGATTATGCAAAATCAGGTTGACCTGCTCGGTCAGTTTGCGATCGAGTTGCGCGATGATCGCCTCGATCGATTTCATCACATCGTTGCCGATCAGCTTGGTCTGCGAAAGCGCCTGCTCAGCGAGCGTTTGCACCGCGCGCTCGACCGCTTCTTTCGCCTCATCCGATTTCGGCTTGAATTCCTTCTGCAGCAACGAAGAGAACTCGTTGCCCTCGAGTGTCTGTTCCGCTACCGGCGGGCTCTCAAGTTTTGCTTCTGCCATCTCGATCTCCTAGCTTATGAATCTAACCGTATGCGTGTCAGGATGCGCTGCCATCTTCCGACGGTTTTTTGTTTGCCGCCAGCGATTGCAACAGCGCGGGATCTTGTAAAACCTTCGCGATCAATTCTTCAGCGCCCGTTTTGCCGTCCATATAAGTAACGAGGTTCGATAACTGCTGGCGCGCGTCGAGCAGCTTTTTGAGCGAGTCGACCTTGCGCGCGACCGCCGCCGGTGAAAAATCATCCATGCTGTCGAACGTGATATCGACGCTCATATTGCCCTGGCCGGTCAACGTGTTCGGCACCTGGAACGCAACGCGCGGTTTGATCGCCTTCATGCGGCTATCGAAATTGTCGACGTCGATATCGAGGAACTTGCGGTCGGCGACCGATGCTAACGGTTCCGACGGCTTGCCGGAAAGATCGGCAAGCACACCCATTACAAACGGCAACTGGATTTTCTTTTCCGCGCCGTAAAGTTCGACGTCATATTCGATCTGCACACGCGGCGCCCGATTGCGGGCAATGAACTTCTGACTGCTTTGGGCCATGGTAGCCTCCTGAAAGATGATGAAAGCCGATCTTGCCTGGAATCAGATAACTGATGTCATTGTGAGCGCAGCGAAGCAATCTATTTTTTAAACGGTGATCCAGATTGCTTCGTCGCCGCACTCCTCGCAATGACCACACCTAGATTCCTTGACGCTTTGTAGCTTATGTTGATAAAACAAATGCATTGCTCCCGTCACTTTTTCTCAAGCCCCGCTAGTTGCTGAATCGCTTTCATGCTCTCCGGCGCCAGCTCCTGGATGATTTCCACGAAATTTTTTGTGAGCAAGCGCTGCGCACGGCGGATCAATAACGGCGCAGGATGCGCGGGCTCCGTGCGCTCCATGAATTCGCAGACGCGGTCGAGCATGCGCAGCGCATCGTCGCGGCTGCGAATTTCGCCGCCAGTGATCAGGCCGCTGTGAACGCCGCCGCCTTGGATCTCGCCGTTACTGACTTGAACGTTGGTCATTCCCGCTAGCTCCTTTGCAGCGCCGATTCCCCCCGCCGGGATTTCGACCAATACAATGCGCGGCACGGCGTTGTCGCAAAGCTGCGCAATCGCTGTGAGAACATCGAGCAGCGGACGCATGTTCGGCGCCCGATCGGAGCCGACCCGGTCGATCAATAACTTGAACAACCGATTGCCGGCATCGAGCGCCGAGCGCGCGGCCTCGACCGGAACAAAGCCATCCTTCGCAGCAGCCGCCAGCATGCCTTCCAATTGCTGTTGAGTTGGGGCCTTGCCCGAGGCGGGTAGCTTGCCGAGCGCGGCGAGAATTTCCCTGACTGGAATTTTGACGGGGCCGGAACGGACCAGAAACATGGCGCGCACATCGCGCAGCAAACCCTCGGGGTCAGACAAAGCCGCGAGCGCGTTCAAGCGCACAGTGGCGTCGCCATCTTCCGCATCGAGTTGCGGATGGACATGATCCCAGTAGCGTTCGAGCAGCGCATGGATCATCGTCAAGCCGGCATCAAGCCCGGCGATATCTTCGATTCTGGTTAATGCGCGCGTGAGCAGAATAGCGACGCGGATATCCTTGCTGCGCGAAAGCAAAGCCTGCGCTTCTTTCGCGACGCTGACCCAATCGGGTGGCTCAGCAG
>JACMKV010000070.1 GCA_014379915.1 Burkholderiales bacterium | reverse complement strand
GCCGCCGCCCATGCGCCGCGCTTCAGCATCGATCGCGATGAGCGGCAAGCTCACCAGCCCCACAAAAAGAAGCATCATGAATTTTTTCATTTTCCATTCTCCTGGTCGGAGCAGTCGTTGATAAGCAACGATTCTAACACTGGCAGCGCCGTATCGATGTCGAAGACCAGCGCTTGGTGGGCGCTGCGTAGCGCGGCTTCGACGGCATCGGTCGTTGCCGCGTGGGCGAAAATAAATCCGAGGTAGCTCGCCCCTTCCGGCAACGGAACCAGCAGCTGATTTATCTGTGCAGTGACTTGGATTGCGCTGATGCCCGATATGTTCAATGCCGCCCCGACATTTCTCGCGCCGCGAAAAATGCCGCGCTTCGCAATCGGCATCATCATGACGCCGCTCGCCCCGACCGGCTCGGCTTCGATACGAAAATTCGGCAAAGGCAAGCCCAGCGCGTGGCGCATGATCAGCTCCTCCAGACTCATGCCGAGCGTATGCTTTAGCACATCGCTGCACTGGCCGCCAATCGACCGCGCCGCGATTTCGAGCAGCCAGACGCCGAGTTGGTTGACGCGCATTTCAGCGTGAACCGGCCCGCTCGTGATATCGGCGACGCGGCACGCGCGCTCGACCTCGGCCGCGATCGTTTGCTGCAGCGCGGGCGACAGGCGCGACGGCGTCAGATACAGCGTTTCTTCGAAGAACGGGCCGTCGAGCGGGTCGGGCTTGTCGAATAGCGCAAGCACGCGGAGCCCACCCTGGATCAGCAATCCTTCGAGCGCATATTCGCGGCCCGGGATGAAGGCTTCGACGACCAGGCCGAAATCAACCGCATCGCGGTCGGCGCGGCGCTGAATCTCCCGCGCGCGCTGGATTGCGTGCATGAATTCTTCGTCATTGTCGGCGCGGATCACACCACGGCTCGCCGACAGGCGGCGCGGTTTAACGACCAGCGGGAACGACAGCGTCGGCGGCCGGATGTTTTCGCCATCGGGCAAATGAACAAACGTCGGGCAGTTGAAACGGTGCGTTTGCAGCAATTCGCGAAAGGCGAGCTTGTCCCGTAACCGCCGTACCGCTGCGGGTTGGTTACCCGGCAGGGCGAGATGCTGATTCAGCAGCGCCGCGAGTTCGAGTCCGGCATCGTCGACTGCGAGCACGGCATCGAGCTTGCGCCGAGCGAACCCGTCTGCGCCCGCAAATATCCGCAGCAAGGTTTTGATCGCGACTTCCGGCCTGTCGAAAGGCAGCGACAACGTAGCGGGCAGCCCCCATGACGGCGCCAGCCTATGGCAGTAATCGGCGCAAGTGACGATTTCGACGTCGAGCGCCTTGCCTGCTGCGAGAAAGGCAGCATTGCGATAAGACGTCGTCGGCAGCAATAGCAGGATGCGTCGCATGAGGGCAGGGATCAGGGAATTAGGGACAGGTATCAGGTGCCAGGGTTAGGAATCGGGGATCGGGGATCGGGTATCGGCACAGGGTTGCGCGGGTCAGGCGATTTAGCGAGCGTGGGGCGTCAACCGACCGTCTGTCAGTCTGCCTGCTTTGAGCAGTTCGCAAAGGGCTCGACCCCATTCCGCTGTGCTAAACTCCCGCTCGCTGATTTGTCGATGGATTTTACATAGGTTTAGCTACTATCACTGCCCCGGCGCGCGCTCTGCGCCCTTAAATAAAGGACATAGCATGACCGTAGAAAATACCGCGCCAGCGTGCCGCTTTTGCGACGCCGAATTGCGCCACTCCCTGGTCGACCTTGGCATGTCGCCTCTGTGCAACACGCAGGTCGAGCCGCATCAGTTGAATCACATGGAACCGTTCTATCCGCTGCACGCGTATGTCTGCGAAAAATGCTTTCTGGTGCAGCTTGGCGAATTCGTGTCGCCCGATGCGATCTTCAGCGATTACGCGTATTTTTCCTCGTATTCGGATAGCTGGGTGCAGCACGCCAAGCGCTATGCGGATATGGCGGCCGAACGGTTCAAGCTCGGCGCTGACAGCAAGGTCATGGAAATCGCCAGCAACGACGGCTACCTGCTGCAGCATTTCGTCGCGAAAAAAATTCCGGTGCTCGGCATCGAGCCGGCTGCCAATGTCGCCAAAGTCGCGGTCGAAAAAGGCATTCCGACCACCGTGCGTTTTTTCGGAACGGAAAGCGCGAAACAGATTCTGCAGGAACACGGGCCAGCCGATCTGCTGCTCGGCAATAACGTGCTCGCGCACGTTCCCAAGCTCAACGACTTTGTCGCCGGCATGAAGATCCTGCTGAAGCCGGGGGGCACGATCACGATGGAATTCCCGCATCTGATGCGGTTGATGGAAGAAAACCAGTTCGACACGATCTATCACGAGCACTTCTCGTATTTCTCGTTCTTCACCGTGCAGAAAGTTTTTGCCAGGCAGGGGTTGGTGCTGTTCGATGTCGAAGAGCTGCCAACGCACGGCGGATCGCTGCGAATATTCGGCCGTCATGCCGAGGACAGCCGGCCGGTCACTGAGCGGGCGAAGGAATTGACCGCGCGCGAACTCGCCAAAGGCGTCGACAAGATGGAAAGCTATTCCTCGTTCGGCGAACAGGTCAGGCAGACCAAACGCAAGCTGCTCGACTTCATGATCAAGGCCAAGAACGAAGGCAAGACCATCGTCGGCTACGGCGCGCCGGGCAAGGGCAATACCTTGCTGAACTACTGCGGCATCCGCGAGGATTTCGTCAAATACACGGTCGACCGCAGCCCGTACAAGCAGGGGCGCTACACGCCCGGCACGCGCATCCCGATTTTGAGCCCGGACGAAATCCGCCAGACCAAACCAGATTATTTATTGATACTGCCTTGGAACTTGAAAGATGAAGTCATGCGGCAAATGGCTTATATCCGTGAATGGGGCGGCCAGTTCGTCGTGCCGATTCCGGAGGTTGCAGTACTGGCTGGCTCGTAGTTCCGAGGCTCGTAGTCTACAGCGCGACGGGGAAAGATTTCCCCGTCGGCGCGAATCACCGTTCAGGGAAGCTCTGCATAAGTGCCCGCCATCATTCCGGCGCAGGCGGGAACCCAGGAGCTTTGCAGATCAGATAGTTAAGAGAACTCTGGATTCCCGCTTTCGCGGGAATGACAACTTCAATTATAGGTTTCTTTAACGCTTCGTTCACCGCTTCGGTCCAGGCGGCGCTGCGTTGCCGCTGCATTGCCGGCCCGGTAGGACGTCAGTTCGACGATGTTCCAGTCACCCTTGATCACGTTGCCGCCGAACGGATCGCGGCCGCGCGCGACGTCGCGATATTCGGAACGCGTATCGCGGCGCACGATCTGTTGCAGTTCCGGCGCGTACCAGTCGATCTCGTAGACTTCGGTGCCGCTGCGCCACCACTCCTGATCCTGCAGGTAAACCTGGCGGCGGATTTTCAGCGTATCGAATTCCCCGGCTGGCACTTTGATGCGCTCCCACCCCAGCGCCTGACCGCGAACATTCGCCGCAAAGGTTTTCTGGTTCACGGTCACGGTGGTGTTCACACTCCAATTTCGCCCGGCCTGCAGCGGAAACGGATAAGCGGGTTCCGGGTACGCGTACTCGACCCGATTGATCAGCGTACCGTCCAGCAAGCCCCAGTCGTCTATGCTTTGCAATTGCCCGGCCTCGAGCCCGTTGTACGCGTTGATCACCTGGTAATTCCAAACGGCGTCACGATTAAGCGCGGGCGCTGGCGCCAGTTCGCCGTGCGGCGTGACGCTTGCGCAGGCGGCCAGAACGATGACAGAGAGCCAGACGGTGGTGGCACGCTGGTAGTTCAGAGCTGAGTAGTTCACTCGATTTAGAGGCGAAGAATACATCAAGGTTGCACGCGCGCGACATGCGCCGCGCATCCGCACGCGGTAGTCGTCAAAAACTTTGCAGCTGCTGCGACGTCGGTTCGGCGCAGCAATACCAGGGCTCGGATAAATGCGGGATCGGCCGTCCGAAGCCGTCATCGGCGATCGCCGGCGCGGCAAGCCCGAGCGCGGCGTGCGCGAGGCGCCAGATGCGGGTGAACGTTTCGCGGCGCGGCCGCTCGGCGGTCTGCGCGACCAGTGTCTGCGCCGCGGCTTGCAGATCATCGACTCGCGCATCGCTGTGCCGCCACGGGTAGCCGAGCATTTCGGCATCGAAGTCCCCGATGCGGTCCGCGAAGCCCGGCAGCCTGAGCAGATAAGACCCTGCGGGAATCAGCAGGCGGATCGCAAGCTGGATCGGCGGCACAGCCTCGACCAGCCGCAGATCGAGCAGACGTTGCAGCAGCGCGATGTAGCTCGGCAGCGTGGTCCACGGCGTGAATGCGACGAAGGTCGGCGCGAGAGCTAGTTTTGCTGCGCGCATCAAGCCGACCACACGATCGAAATCAGCGCTGCTGTGATTCTTGTCGAGCAGGCGCAGCACTTCGTCATCGACCGACTCGACCGCCGAGGTCACGAACAGGCAGCCGGTGCGCTTCAATTCAGGCAGCAAATCGGCGTGCGCCAGCAAATGCTGAATCTTGATCGTCGCATCGTAACTGAGCTGCGGAAATTCGTCGTGCAACGCGCGCACCAGTTTCATCGCGTGTGTCGGGCCGTTGAAAAAATCGGGATCGCCAAAAGAAACATGCTCGGCGCCGCTTGCCGCCTGCTGGCGAATGTCGCCGAGCACGATGTCGAGCGGAACGATGCGGAATTTGCCTTCGTAGACGGGCACGACCGGGCAATGCCGGCACAAGTGTTTGCAGCCGCGGCTGCCTTCGGCAAAGCCGACGATTCTCTTGCTGACGGCGCCCGCTTCATCAGACAACAGTAGATGCGCATAGCGCTGCAGCGCCGGCAATCCGCTGCGGTCGGGCAGCCGGAACTGGATCTTGCGCAAATAGACTGACGGCTCGCTCTGATGCGCTGACTCGCCGGCCGCAAGCTTTTGCGCCAGCGCGAGCAATGCGGGTTCGCATTCGCCGCCGAGGATGGTCTGCACTCCGAGGTTTTTCAGCAGCGTTGCGTTCATCGGCGCATACAAGCCATATACGCACAGATGTGCGCGAGGAGCGCGCTGGCGAATGCGCGGGATCGCTTCCACTGCGATGCGAGTCGCGGTGTGCATGCCGACATTGAGCGCGATCAGAACGGCGTCGGCGGGCAGACAGGCATCGAGTTTTTGCAGCGATAGGTCGATGCAGATCACATCAAACCCGGCGTGCTTCAGCCAGGCTGCGGGCTCGGCGAGGCCAAAAGGCTGACGGCCGAGTTCATACGGATTGATCAGGACGACTTTGCCTGTATCGGGTGCTATTTGATGTGATGCGGAAGCGGAAATAGGGTTAGCTGTTTGCATGTGGGCGCGTTGGCAAGCTGCGATCGCGACGGGACTGATTTCACGAACAGAAAAACTGCGCGGATGTGCGGCGGTGAGCGCGAGCCGCTTTGTTTAACAGAATTACTCGTCGCGCTAAAGCTTGTATCCTTTGTGCACCGCGACGACGCCCGCGCTCAGATTGAAATACTCGACACGCTCGAAACCGGCGCTTTCCATCAACTGCTTCAAATCTTCTTGCGCGGGATGCATGCGTATCGATTCGGCCAGGTAGCGATAGCTGTCGGCATCCTTCGCGACAAGCTTACCGAGCCGAGGCAAGACCTGAAATGAATAGGCATCGTACAGGGCTTGCAGCGGCTGCCAGATTTTCGAGAATTCGAGTATGACGAGCCGGCCGCCGGGCCGCAGCACGCGCAGCATTTCGCGCAGACCCTGCTCCTTGTGGGTCAGGTTGCGCAAGCCGAAAGCGATGCTGATGCAATCGAAACGATTCGCCGGGAACGGCAGGTGTTCGGCATCGCACTGGGCGACCGGGATAACGACGCCTTCGTCGAGCAGGCGAGCGCGGCCGCGCGTCAGCATGGCGTTGTTGATATCGGTGAGCCAGAGCTCTCCGCGCGGGCCGATCTTGCGCGCAAACCGAGAACTCAAGTCGGCGCTGCCGCCGGCAAGATCCAGCACGCGCTCGCCTGATTTGACGCCAGCGATATCGACCGCGAACCTTTTCCAGAGCCGGTGCATGCCGGCCGACATCAAATCGTTCATAAGGTCGTAACGCGGCGCGATCGAGTCGAACACGCCCGCTACTTTTGCGGTTTTTTCGCGTTCTGCGATGGTCTGGAAACCGAAATGAGTAGTGTCAGTCACGTGAAGGGAGCATTTACATAGGGCGAACAGTCGTTGCAACTGCGGGTTCGGCCTCGCTCCGGCGCAGGAAGTTCAAAAAGCCGGCGTTGGCTGGCACGCCTTCCCATTCCGTGCCTATTTCGATTTGGGTCGCGCTTCGAACGGGCCCGCACTGGCCTCGCGGCTGG
>JACMKV010000069.1 GCA_014379915.1 Burkholderiales bacterium | reverse complement strand
GCGCGATCGCAATGACGAGTGCGATGCCATAGGTGATGCAGGTGGCGAGAGCGCCAGAGATTCCACCTGCTTCGAGGAAACGATACGGGTACCAGATCAGGCCCCAGACCACGGCGCCGGTCAGCAGTGCTGCGACAGGCAACAGGGAGTGTCTCAATTAGGCCGTTCGTGGTGAGCTTGTCGATCCTGGAGCGGTCGTTCACCCTTCGACAAGCTCAGGGCGAACGGCCTTGGGCGGATTCGAAACTTGGACACTACCCGGCAACAGCTTTTGTTGGGATAACACCGCCGTCTCTTTATAATGCGCGATTGACCACGCGCGGCAACGAGTGTCCTGAGTTGCTGGTTCGCGAATCAATCAGGATGAACTTTGAGCTTGGCAATGAAAGTGCCGAAATCGGCGCCAGGTGTTGGCGCAAACCACAGGCGGCGCTAACCATAGCCAGGTTGGACGCCTGGTGAGGATTCGCAACGCGGTATCGCGGCGATTCTCCGCATCTTTTCAATAGCGACACGCAACTCAGGACACTCGCATGAATCCGAATCTCGAGCGCCTGCACGAATACGCGTTTCAAAAACTCGCGGCGCTGTTTTCCGATATCGAACCCAACGCCAAGTTCCGTCCGATCAATCTCGGCATCGGCGAACCCAAGCATGCGACGCCGCAGTTCATCCGCGATGCGCTGGTGCAGAATCTGGCGGGTCTTGCCAACTATCCAGTGGCGCTCGGCAGCGACGCATTGCGCGCATCGATCGCCGCGTGGATCGAACGCCGCTTCGGAATAGCGCTCGATGCGAAGACGCAGATCATACCGGTAAACGGTACGCGCGAAGCGCTGTTTGCGATCGCGCAAGCGGTCGTGGATACCAGCCGGCCCGACCCAGTCGTCGTTGCGCCGAATCCGTTTTATCAAGTTTACGAAGGCGCGGCGTTGCTGGCCGGCGCCGATCCGTTTTACCTGAATACGATTGCGCAGAATCACTATGCGCTGGACTTCGCGCAATTGCCTGCCGATGTCTGGCGACGCACGCAATTGATCTACGTTTGCTCGCCCGACAATCCGACCGGCCGCGTAATGTCGCTCGCCGAATGGCAGCGCTTGTTCGAACTCGCCGACGAACATGATTTCGTCATCGCTTCCGACGAATGCTATTCGGAAATCTATTTCGACGAAGACAAAGCGCCGCTCGGCTCGCTGCAGGCCGCGCGGCAGCTTGGCCGTGCCGACTTCGCGCGGCTGATATTGTTTTCGAGCCTGTCGAAGCGCTCCAACGTCCCCGGCATGCGCTCCGGCTTCGTCGCCGGCGACGCCGCGGTGCTTAAAACGTTTTTGGCCTACCGCACTTACCACGGCTGCGCGATGAGCCCGCCGATCCAGGCCGCCAGCATTGCCGCCTGGCAGGATGAAGCGCACGTCGTGGAGAACCGGCGCTTGTATCGCGAGAAGTTCCAAGCCGTGCTGCCGATACTGCAGCCAGCACTGCCGGTCGAAATGCCGGAGGCCGGGTTTTATCTGTGGGCGGAAACTCCGACAGCGCCGGGCCGCGCGGGCTCACGGATGGCGGATACCGCATTCGCGCAGCGCTTGTATCGCAACTATAATGTGACCGTGCTGCCCGGCAGCTACCTGGCGCGCGACGCCCACGGCATAAATCCCGGTGCGCAGCGCGTACGGATAGCGCTGGTTGCGCCGCTAGCCGAATGCGTCGAAGCCGCGCAGCGCATCGTTGCTTCCTGCCAGACCCTTTGAGCGTATTTCGATCGCGCGTTGCAATCGCGCATTTCAATCGTTAAACCATGAAACAACTGGAACAAATCATCGACAGCGCATTCGAGCGGCGTACCGAAATCAACGTGCACAGCGCGGAGCTCGAATTGAAGCAGGCGATTAATGAAGTGCTGGCGCGGCTCGATAAAGGCGAGTTGCGCGTCGCTGAAAAAATCGGCGGCGCGTGGGTCACGCATCAATGGATCAAAAAGGCTGTGCTGCTGTCGTTCCGTATCGAAGACAACCAGATGGTTGCGCACGGCTACACGAATTATTTCGACAAGGTCGCGTCAAAGTTCGCCGAATACGATACCGCCAAATTCACTGCCGGCGGCATGCGCGTGGTCCCGCCTGCGGCAGCGCGCAAAGGCGCCTACGTCGGTAAGAACGTCGTGCTGATGCCGTCTTACGTAAACATCGGCGCTTACGTCGACGACGGCGCCATGGTCGATACCTGGGCGGCAGTCGGTTCGTGTGCGCAGATCGGCAAGAACGTGCACCTGTCGGGCGGCGTCGGCATCGGCGGCGTGCTGGAACCGGTGCAGGCCAACCCGACCATCATCGAAGACAACTGCTTCATCGGCGCGCGCTCGGAAATCGTCGAAGGCGTGATCGTCGAGGAAGGCTCGGTGCTGTCGATGGGCGTGTATATTGGACAAAGCACGAAGATCTACAATCGCGCGACCAATGAGGTGATGTACGGCCGCGTGCCGGCCGGCTCGGTCGTCGTATCCGGCAACCTGCCGTCGAGCGACGGCAAATACAGCCTGTATTGCGCGGTCATCGTCAAACAGGTCGATGCCAGGACGCGCGCCAAGACCAGTATCAACGAGTTACTCAGGGATTAGCAGCGCTTTGAAGTAAGAGCGACATGAGCTTGTCATGGTAAATGGTTTTGCGCCTCGGCCCTGTCATTCTGAACGAAGTGAAGAATCCGCTGTTCTCGTGTATGCGAGCCCAGGGGAAAGCAGATTCTTCGGGCGGAGTCTATCCTGAGCGAAGCCGAAGGACCCTCAGAATGACGGTAATCCGAAATAAGCGGTTCCGAATATGGATCTGAATCCCCTGTTCAAGCTGATGGCCGCTAAGCACGCGTCCGATCTTTTTTTTACGGCCGGTTCGCCGATCCTGATCAAGATTCTCGGCGAAACCGTTCCGGTGAATGCGCAAGTGCTCGACGCCGCGACGGTCAATAACATAGCCTACGAGATGATGCCGGAAGCGCAGGTCAAGCTTTTCGAAGCGACTTGCGAATCGAATTTTTCGTATCCGGTCAAGGATGTCGGCGGCTTTCGGGTCAACGTGTTTCGGCAACGCGGCGCGGTCGCGATGGTCGTGCGCTATCTGAAAAACGAGATTCCATCGCTCGAAGAACTGAAGCTGCCGCCGCTGCTCAAGGAATTGGTTATGGAGAAGCGCGGCCTCGTACTCGTCGTCGGCTCGACGGGTTCGGGCAAATCGACGACGCTGGCCGCGATGATCGAATACCGCAGTCAGCGCCGCGGCGGCCATATCCTGACCATCGAAGATCCGATCGAATTCGTTTTCAAGCACAGGAAAAGCATCGTCAACCAGCGCGAAGTCGGCATCGACACGCTAACCTTCGACAGCGCATTGACCAATGCGATGCGCGAAGCGCCCGACGTATTGATGATAGGCGAAATACGCGATCGCGCTACCCTGCATTCGGCGCTGATTTACGCGCAAACCGGCCATCTTTGCTTGTCGACGCTGCATGCCAACAACAGTTATCACGCGCTGAACCGGATCATCGGATTTTTTCCGTACGAAGCGCGCGCCAGCCTGCTCATGGATCTGTCGATCTCGCTGCGCTGCGTGATTTCACAGCGGCTGGTGCCGACCAAATCCGGCAAAATTACAGCGGCCGTCGAAGTGCTGCTGAACACCAAACACATCGCCGAGCGCATAAAAAACGACGAGCTCGACCAGATCAAGGAGGCGATGGAAAAAAGCATGTCGGCCGGTACGCAGACGTTCGAGCAGGCGCTGTACAAGCTTTACAAGGACGGCGAACTCAACCTCGACGACGCGCTGTCCTATTCCGACTCGCCGAGCAATCTGTCGTGGCTGATCGACAACGCCGGCGGCGAGCATGCGACAGCGACCCGGCGCGAGGAAAAACCGCAGGACCGCCTCGACGTCGGCCGCTTCAATTTCAAGGCCGACGTATCATGAGACTCGACCCAGTCTCGAATAAACAACGACGTGCGCCGCAAAGACCAGTAGTTCCACCCATTGAACGAAACGGAGGCTGACATGAGAAATTATTCGCCGCTCGCCGCATTTCGCTTGCAGCCGCAAAGCGGATTCTGCCGCCGCACCGAGAGCCTGCCTTCCAGCGCAACGCTGGATTCGCCGGCGCTCGATGTGATGACCGATTTCCGCCAGGTTAGCGCGGTGACCATCGCGCCGTACGCGACGATGGAAGAAGCGAATCACAAAATGATCGAACACGGCGTGCGTCTCTTGCTCGTGATCGACGCATCCGGCATCGTGCTCGGCATCCTGACTGCCGTCGACATACTCGGCGAGAAACCGCTGCGCCTGCTGCAGGACCGCGGCCTGCGCAGAAACGAAATCACGGCGGCTGACCTGATGACGCCGCAACAGGATCTCGACGTGCTGGCATTTCAAACGCTGCTTTCAGCCAAGGTCGGTCACGTCGTCGCGACCTTGAAATCATGGGGCCGCCAACACGCCGTGGTCGTGGAAAACAACGCGGTGCGCGGGCTTTTTTCGGCTTCGCAGATCGCGCGCAGCCTTGGTGTGCCGGTTCACATGACCGAAGTCGCTCGCACGTTCGCGGAGATCGAAGCGATATTGCGCTAGCCGCGGAGCATAGAAATCGCACGCGGTGTGAAACCGTATCGAGCTCGCTCCACCCATGTTGGTTTCTCCTTCCCCCTCGACGGGGGAAGGCCCCGTCGACACGTTAGCCGCAGGCCCGCTTGCGGGAGACGGGGCCAAGGCGCGCTCCCCGCGAACGGCCGCCTTCGGCGGTAACGTGTCCGCGCGCCCCGTCGACACGTTAGCCGCAGGCCCGCTTGCGGGAGACGGGG
>JACMKV010000068.1 GCA_014379915.1 Burkholderiales bacterium | reverse complement strand
TTGATCCTGGACCTCGATGCTCATTGCGGCGGGGGAACGCAATCGTTGATTAAGGACGAGCCTCGAATCCGGCAAATCGATGTGTCGGTCAGCAGTTTCGACCGCTATACGCCTTCGGAGAATTGTTCGCTCGACCTCATTCGCGATCCCAAACAGTATCTGCCAGTTATCCGCGGGCGATTGGAAGAAGCCGATAGCCGAGGAATTCAGTTCGATCTCTGCCTGTATAACGCTGGTATGGATCCTTTCGAGCATTGCGCGGTTGGAGGCATGGCGGGCATCACGCAAGAAATTCTTGCAGAGCGGGAGCGTCTGATCTTCGAGTGGTGCAGGCAGCGCAGTCTACCGATCGCGTTTGTAGTGGCTGGAGGTTACGTTGGCGATCAGTTGGATAAGGCGGACTTGGTCGATCTTCGTCGCCTGACGCTGTTGAGCGCGGCGCAGGTCTAACAGTGATCTAATGTGTAAATTCAGGTGAGCACAGCAAGCGTGGCTGGGACACAATAAAGTGGAATCCGGGGGATATGACAGTCGTCCAAGAGCGACTACACTTCCCCGGATTCCGCTGCGCTCCATCCAGGCTACGGAACCAGGATCAGGCCGGTGCTGCTTCGATGGAGCCAGGTCACCTGCGCTCGAATAAACGAAGGCCCCTGGGATAATGCAACGCTGTTGTCAAGAAAGATAAGAAAAAAATCAGGCCGCGAAAGCGGCCTGATTCGATGTAAGTCCGATAACCTGCGCGGCCCGAGCGTCAGTGACCCTTTCTGATTTTGAAGCCCGTGATCTTCAGAAGGTCGTCGGTAGCGTAGCCATCGAATTTACCGACCGCCCCGGCATTTGTGTCGTCCGAGTGCTGGATCGACAGGTAGGCGGTTTCACCGTCCGGCGCAAAAATAAAGCCGGTCGGTTCAGCCGAACTATCCTTGACCGAGAGAATTTTTACGCAGCCATCGCTCTTGATATCGCGGTCTTCACCATCGCGCAGGCACGCGAATATGTCGCCATTGTCGTGGTCTTCGATCACGTACAGGTTGCCGGTCTTGGGCTGAAACGCGAGGTTGTCGAACGAGTTGAAATCGGTATCGCCTTCGACAAAGCGGTTCGCCACCACCGTCCGTTTGGTCGGGTCGGCGATCAGCGGCTCGCTATCGACCGCGCAGACGACTTCGGCGTAATTCTTGCCGTCCTCGTTGCCGGTGTTGGTCCAGCAGACGCGTACCGCCAACGCATTCTCAGCGTCCTTGTACAAAGGGTCGTCGTGCAAATCTTCGGGACGGTAATAGCCAGTCGCGCCATTCTTGTTGGCATCGGTGCGCGCGGTTGCGGCGTTGACCGAAATCCATGCAGCATTGCCGATTTCGCAGCCTTGACCGTATTGCTGGATGTTGTCCTGACACGAAACCTGTAGCGCATGCACCGCGCCGCTGGCAAACGGCGATTGCGCGAGCGCCGTGATCAAGCCATCGCCGCTGCGCGGGACTTGCGGCACGAACTTGAAAATTGCCCCGCCGTCGGTATCGTTTTCGGGTTTCTTGTCGCCATCGAGATCGATAGATCCGGGGCGAAGCTCGTCGCCGGCGATGACTACACCCGAAGCCAGCACGGCAATGCCTTCCCACGCCATGGTCGGCAGCGCTGCCCGCTTTGCAATTTCGACCGCGTTTTCTTTCCCGTCGGTATCGACGATCACACCCGTCGCACGGTCGAAAACCGTAAAGTTCGTCGTTTTCAGCGGATTCAGAATTTCATAAGCGCCGCCGTCCGTCGTTTCCTCGGTGATCAGGATGGTTCCCCACGGCGTGGTGCGGATGCCGTCGCAGCGGGTCATCCCGCGCAATATCGTTTCTACTTTGCCGTCGGAAAGACTGATGCGCTGCACGGCCGGGTTGAACTTGTCGCCCGCCGCATATTTGGTTTTATCCGCGTCGCCGGTCAATTGCTCGCGGGCGCCTTCGACGCAGGTGATCAAATGCGTGGGCTTGTGCAGCGGGAAAAAATCCATCATGTCGGTCTCATTACCGGCGTTGCGCGTCAGGTATTCAACGTGCAACCCATCGGCGAGCAATACTTGGGCTTCGGCTTTCTGCGTAGCGGTGCGATACGCGCCTGTCGTTTCCGGCGCGGATTCGTTCAGCGGTTCCTTGACGCCGAAAAGTTGCTTCGAGCGATTGTTTAACTTGCGTTCGACGAACATTCCGAAATCTTCGTTGCGATCTTTGCCGAAATAATCTTTGTCATCGTCACCGGAAGCCAGCATAGGGGCCAGGCTGGTAGTGGCAATCACGCTCAAGGCGAGCTGTTTCAATCTCCTGCGCATGTACTTCTCCTTTGAGAATTTCTTGGTGGGATTCTTGACATAACCTGCGCGAATTAGTATGAGCATAGATTATTACGCGACGATTGCGCGCAGCTAGAAAATCGACAGGTGAACAAGAAATTGGGTCGGCTCCATCCGGGCTATGTGTGCTGTGAAAGACCATCGCGATGCAAACATCAAGGAACATTCCCATGACGCTCTCCATGTACCAGGCTTCCGTGCCCGTGTTCGTACGCATGCTCGGCAATCTATTTGCGATTCTGGATAAGGCAATGGCTCACGCCGAAGCGCGCAAGATCGATCCGGCGGTGCTGCTGAACGCGCGCCTTTTTCCCGACATGCTGCCGCTTGCCAAGCAAATCCAGATTGCGGCGGATTTTGCCAAGGGAACGTCGGCCCGCCTTGGCGGCGTTGAAGTGCCGAAGTACGAAGACAATGAAGCCAGCTTCGCGGAATTTCAGGCGCGCATCCGCAAGACGCTGGAGTTCGTGCAAAGCCTGAGCGCGGCGCAAATCGATGGCTCCGAGGAAAGGGAAATCAACATTACCGTCGGCGGCAATCCGATGTCGTTCAAGGGCATGGAGTATCTGCTGAACTTCGCGCTGCCGAACTTCTATTTCCATATGACGACTGCCTACAACATCCTGCGCCACAATGGGGTAGAAATCGGCAAGCGCGATTTTATCGGCGCGATTTAGCCGGAACGTAAACGGCACGGGGAGTAGCCCGGATGAAACGAAGTGAAATCCGGGACCGCAAGCGGAACCGATACTTCCCGGATTTCGCTGCGCTGCATCCGGGCTACAGTGAGCGTCCCAGGCTGCCTTTACGGACTGGTAGTGGAACGAAAAGAGAGGGAGTGATCAAACGATTGAAACGCAATCCCGCAGTGCGCTTCGCGGCTATGCTGTTCGCGTTCGTCAGCCTGGTGTTTCCGGATGTCAGCGCCGCGCAAGACGAACTGCTCCACTTGATCAACCAGTATCGCGCCGGTGCGCGGAATTGCGCGGGGCAAGAGGTCGCGCCCGCCCCGCCGCTGCAATCGAATGCAGCGCTCGCGGCCGCGGCACACGCCGCGATGAATGGCGGATTGCTGGCCGAGCACCTGCAGCGCGTGGGATACCGCGCCGATAACGCGCAATGGCTGAGCGTTTCAGGTACTTCCAGTGAAAGGCAGGCGATGACGCTGCTCGCGCAACGCTTTTGCGGGCAACTGACGCGCGACAGCTACAGCGAAATCGGCATTTATCAGGATGGCGCTGCGTGGTCTATCGTGCTCGCCGCGCCGGCCGCCGCCCCTGTCGACCCCGAAGCCGCGGCGCAGAAGATTCTCGCTTTGACTAACGAGGCGCGCGCTCAGCCCAGACGCTGCGGCCAAAAGGCCTATGCGAAAGCGCCGCCGCTGAAATGGAACGCGCAACTTGCCGCCGCTGCGGTCGGGCACAGCGAAGATATGGCGAGCAAAAATTATTTCAGCCACATCTCGAAAGACGGCGACACCCAGAGCGAACGCGTGACGAGCGAAGGTTATCGCTATCGGATCGTCGCCGAGAACATCGCAGCCGGACAATCGGATGCGCGCGAGGTCGTCGCAGGTTGGCTCAAAAGCCCGGACCATTGCGCGAATCTGATGAACCCGAACGTCACCGAAATGGGCGCCGGGCTGAATGCTGATCCGGCAAGCGAATTCGGCGTTTACTGGACACAGCTTTTCGCAGCGCCGCGTTAAGGAACCTCTGATTAAGTCCCACGCGGATCGCGTTTCGACAAGAACGGGCTGGCTGCCCGCGAAGATGGGCGAAGCCCAGGCTTCGCCTGTCTTTAGTGCGCGGCGCAGCATCAGTAGCGCGCCCGCTTCGGCGGAGCAGGTTCCACGCGCAGCGCGCGTGGATGCGACCCGGAAGCGGGATGCCGGCACGCCATTAACCGCGGGCTTTCCGCACGCCTTCGCGGTCGCATCCCCGCATGCGGGGCCCCTGCTCCGCGCTGCGGCGTGCACTACGGGCAAGCTGCGCG
>JACMKV010000067.1 GCA_014379915.1 Burkholderiales bacterium | reverse complement strand
GGGCGCGAGCAGATTGCTCGCTTTGTCGAGCGGCGACCTGATGCGCGCCGATGCAATTTGCCGGCGTCGCAGTTGCTGCCGGTATCGGCGGCTGAGCCTGCAGCCGTGTGCGCGTGGCAGGGTTCGAGTCTGCCGACGCTGCATGACGGCTTTTTCTACGCGTTGCTTGAGAAGACCGGATGAAACCGATCATCGCGCCGAAGCTTGGGACAGCACTGCTGGCATGGCCGCTGTGGCTTGCGATCGCCGTGCTTATGACCACGCCATCTTCAGCCTTCGCCCAAGAACGAATCGGCGTGATGGCCGCGGCTCTAGAGCCGGCGCGAGATGCAAGCAGCATGAGCGGCGATGCGCTGCTGCTGAACGCCACGTTCGAATTCGAGATGCCACAGGCACTCGAAGAGGCGGTGCAGAAAGGGATCGCGCTGTATTTCAATACCGAGTTCGAGTTGTTTCGCAAGCGTTGGTACTGGTTTGATCGAAAGGTCGCGTCGAGCACGTTGACGTATCGTTTGTCGTACAGCCCGTTGACGCGGCAATATCGATTGGCTCGGGGCGGACTGTCGCAATCGTTTGAATCGCTCGACGAAGCGCTGGGGCTCTTGAAGAGCGTTCGAAATTGGAAAGTGGCTGACAAAGGCGTGCTGAATCCGCGCGACGAATACGATGCGCAGGTTCGCATGCGGCTCGATGTCACCCAGCTGCCCAAACCGTTCCAGGTCAATGCGATTACCAGCCGCGAATGGACCCTGGCGTCGGACTGGCGCGAAGTGCCGGTGACGGCTGAGCTGCTTCGCTAAGAAAGACTGATGCCGCGCGTACTTCGATATGGCCTGCTCGCCGCTCTCGCGGTAGGCGGCGTGCTGCTGTTCCTGTTGGCGTCGGCGAGCGGCAACACCGCGTTTTTCGAGCGCAACTATCCGCTGCTGCTCGGCATCAACGGGGTCATTGCAGCCCTGCTGTTCGTGCTGGTGCTGGCGCTGATTCGCCGCCTTGTGATACGGCTGCGCGCCAAGCAATTCGGGGCGCGGATGATGATGCGGTTCACGGTCGCGTTCGCGCTGATGGGCGTGCTGCCCGGCGTGCTGATCTATGTGGTTTCCACGCAGTTCCTCTCACGCTCGATCGAATCGTGGTTCGACGTGCGCGTGGACCGCGCGCTGGATTCCGGACTTACGCTCGGCCGCGCCGCACTCGACAACCTGAAAGACGATGTCAGCGCCAAGGCGCGCAGTTGGGCGCTCGACCTGTCGGACTTGCCGGAATCGGCGCAACTGTCGCAGTTGAACCGGCTGCGCGAGCAGGGCGGAGTCCAGGACGCGCTGATCGTAAGCGGCAGTGGGCAGTTGATCGGAACCAGCGGTTCGCGGCTGTCGGAACTGGTGCCCGAGGTTCCGTCCAACAGCGAGCTGCGCCAGGCGCGCGTCCGGCTCATTTTTGCGACGATCGAGGGCGAGGCAGGAGCGCTCGAACCGCGCTACGGGTTGCGTGCGCGCGTGATCGTTCCGATACCGGCGCCGGGTCC
>JACMKV010000066.1 GCA_014379915.1 Burkholderiales bacterium | reverse complement strand
GCTTTGCAGATCATGCTCGAAGGCCCGATCGGCGGCGCGTCGTTCAACAACGAGTTCGGCCGCCCCAATCTTGCCGGTTATTTCCGCAGCTTCGAGCAGGACGTTGCCGGCGAGCGGCGTGGCTACCACAAGCCGATCATGCTGGCCGGCGGTCTCGGTAGCATCGCAGCGAGCCAGACGCGCAAACAATTATTCGCGCCCGGCGCGCTGCTGATCCAGCTCGGCGGCCCCGGCATGCTGATTGGACTCGGCGGCGGCGCGGCGTCGAGCATGGGCAGCGGCGCCAATGTCGAAAATCTCGATTTCGATTCGGTGCAGCGCGGCAACGCCGAAATGCAGCGGCGCGCGCAAGAAGTCATCGCGCGCGGCGCCGCGCTCGGCGATGGGAATCCTGTTCTCGCGATCCACGATGTCGGCGCCGGCGGACTGTCCAATGCGTTGCCGGAGCTCGTTCACGATGCCGGGCGCGGCGCGCGTTTTGAACTGCGTGCGATTCCAAGCGAGGAGCCGGGCATGAGTCCGCTGCAAATCTGGTGCAACGAGTCGCAGGAGCGTTACGTGCTCGCCATCGCGCCCGAACATCTGACTAAATTCCGCGAGCTGTGCGACCGCGAACGCTGTCCGTTCGCGGTCGTCGGCGCCGCGACTGGTGAGCCGCATCTAACGGTCGCCGACAACCATTTCGATAATCTGCCAGTCGATCTCGAGCTTGGCGTGCTGCTCGGCAAGCCGCCGAAAATGATGCGGCGGGTCGCGCATGTGCAACGCGAGCTTGCGGCATTCGACATCAGCGACATCGATTTGCGCGAAGCGGCGTACCGCGTGCTGCGCATGCCGTCGGTTGCCGACAAAACGTTCCTGATCACGATTGGCGACCGGACGGTCGGCGGCCTGACCGCGCGCGATCAGATGGTCGGGCCATGGCAGATTCCGGTCGCCGATGTCGCGGCAACCTTGGTGGATTTTCAGAGTTATCGCGGCGAGGCGTTTGCGATCGGCGAACGCGCGCCGATAGCATTGATCGATGCCGCAGCTTCCGCGCGCATCGCAGTCGGCGAAGCGCTGACCAATCTCGCCGCCGCGCCAATCGACCGGATCGGTGACATCAAGCTGTCAGCCAACTGGATGGCAGCGGCAGGCCATCCCGGCGAAGATGCGGCGCTTTATGGTGCGGTTCATGCCGTTGGCATCGAACTGTGCCCGCAACTCAGTATCAGCATTCCAGTCGGCAAGGATTCGCTGTCGATGAAAACGACGTGGCGCGACGGCGATCAAGCGAAAGCGGTGACCGCGCCGCTGTCGCTCGTCATCTCGGCATTCGCGCCGATCGGCGACGTGCGAAAAGTGCTGACTCCGCAATTGCAGATCGATAGCGACGCAAGTGTTCTGCTGCTAGTCGATCTGGGCGCAGGCCGCCATCGGCTCGGCGGCTCGGCGCTGGCGCAGTCGTATCGGAGCATCGGCAATGCGGCGCCGGACATCGACGATCCGGCGAAGCTGAAAGCGTTCTTCGAAGTCATTCAGCGATTGAACGGCGCGGGCAAAATCCTCGCTTACCACGACCGTTCCGATGGCGGTCTTTTTGTGACGCTATGCGAGATGGCTTTCGCCGCGCACAGCGGGCTGACCGTCAACCTCGATAGCGTCTGCTATCAGGAAAGTTTCGGCGACGTCGATGGCGCCGAAATCCGCTATGACGCGTTCAAGGGCGTGCACGATGCGCGCGTGATTGGCGCGTTATTTGCCGAGGAGCTCGGCGCCGTGCTGCATATCCGCAAAGCCGATTTGCGCGAAGTCATGCAGACATTCAGCGATGCCGGGCTCGGGCCGGCCGCGCATGTGATCGGCGCGCCGAATAACAAAATTGAGCAGGAAGATCGGCTGCGCATCGTGCGCAACGGCAAGGCGATATTTTCCGAATCGCGCATCGAGCTGCAGCGCGCCTGGTCAGAAACGACGTTCCGGATGCAGATGCTGCGCGACAATCCGGCGTGCGCACAGCAGGAATATGACCGCATTCTCGATGCCGGCGATCCGGGTTTGCACACCGCGCTGAGCTTCGACCCAACACAGGATATTGCCGCGCCCTACGTGAGCAGAGCCGGCCACAGCGCGCGGCCGCGCATCGCGATTCTGCGCGAGCAGGGCGTCAACGGGCACATCGAAATGGCGGCGGCATTCGATCGTGCCGGTTTCGCAGCCGTCGATGTCCATATGAGTGATTTGAGCGCCGGCCGCATGAGTTTGCGCGACTTCCAAGGCTTTGCTGCGTGCGGCGGATTTTCCTACGGCGACGTACTAGGCGCGGGCGAAGGCTGGGCCAAATCGTGTCTGTTCAACGCGCGCGCGCGCGACGAATTCGAAGCATTTTTTCGGCGCCAGGATACGTTTTCGCTCGGCATGTGCAACGGCTGCCAGATGATGAGCAGTCTGCGCGACATCATTCCGGGCGCTGCGCTGTGGCCGCGCTTCGTGCGCAACCGTTCCGAACAATTCGAAGCGCGCTTCGTGATGGTCGAAGTGCAAGCTAGCCCCTCGCTGTTTTTCGACGGCATGGCCGGGAGCCGGCTGCCGATCGTGGTATCGCACGGCGAAGGTTATGCCGAGTTTGCCGATGCCGGGCAACTGCAAGCCGCGCAAGCGCTGGTCACCCTGCGCTACATCGATAACCGCGGCGCTGTGACGGAAAACTATCCGGCGAATCCGAATGGCTCGCCGTTTGGGATCACCGGAATGACGACGCTGGATGGCCGCTTCACGGTGCTGATGCCGCACCCGGAACGCGCATTTCGCAGCGCGCAGAATTCGTGGCATCCGAAGGCTTGGGGCGAAGACGGCGCCTGGCTGCGCCCGTTCAGAAACGCGCGCAAGTGGCTGAGCTAGCGCAAAAGCACGCGCGTTAGCTCCCTACTCCTGGACAAAATCCAGCGTGACGCTCAGGAGAACGAGGCAGGTAATGATAAGGAAGTTGGTAACCTCCCCTGTAAACGCCGAAACGGCGCTGGCGACGAGGAGGATAACGACCAGCGGATTCTTGAAGCGGGCGAGGTACTGCAGCAGCAGTGACTTATCCTGCCTCTCGCGAAACAGGTTGGGGCCGAACCTGTCAAGCCGTGCTTTGGCTTCTGCACCTGCAAGCCTGTGGCCACCGTAGCAAGGTCAGCCGTCCCTGCCGACAGCGGCTCAAGCCACCAAGGCTGGAGCGTCGAATATCCCCGGTCAGTCCGGCGTGGGATAGCGGTAGTGGAGAGCATTCAGGTATCGCGCAACCTCCGCAATGTCTTCATTGCTCCACCTGAGCCTTGCAACTCCCTGCCAGCGGCGTACTTGTGACTGTAGACTTGTCCAGTCAGTGACGAGTCTCTTTTCCCGCCAATGAACCTGGGCGCTGTGGCAGGCGATGCAATGCGTTGAGTACAACAACTCACCGCGTGTAGCGTCGCGCATCGGCTGTGCGCCGGCATCAGCGAGATTTGAGAACAAAACGAACAGCACGGCGAGTATCGATCTTCGCAGCATGTCGTCCCCGTAAGCGTTGCTAATCCGACTCAGTATATGCCTCGACACAGCCTTGGTCCTTAAAAACCTGTTGCCCCAAGAAGGCATAACCGAGACGTTTTTCGCGAACGACTGCTTCCGGCTGAGGCCGGTCTATCAGCGGCCCGATTTCGCTGCACCATGTATAACGGCAGTTGGCCGGATTGCGGCGTGGCTGGGAAGTATGTCTACCTCCCTCTCTCTTACGCAGCTCGTTTCGTTAACGATTGTCCGCCTCTCGTTGCAAGGGAGACGGTCAAGGCATTATCTTTCTTTCGTATCGCCTTTCGTTCTTGCTCCAGTTTCGTTTTAAGAATCCTGCTGCCACCAGTGCAGCCCCTAATCCAAGTTGAGACCTTGTTTGGGTGGAATAAAAGCATCCGACGATGCTGTGGGTTGGCTGGTGTTTATCCCGACAGTCGAAACTTGAAAAACTGTAGACCAGTAGGCCAGAACCGAAAACAAAGAAAATCACATCAAGTAGCTTTGAAAAGAATTTTTTCACCTGCCCATCCCGTGCGCATCATATTCAATCTAAGCGATTCTAAATAGCGCTTAGTTCACAATAATTTCTCAAGGTATGCCGCGTTTAAGTCGTCATTCCAAAGCCGCCGCCTCCTTTTATTTTCAATCAGTTACCGTTGCCACCGCCCCGCTTTTAGGCAAGTTCTCTAAACACTAATTCCGAAGGATATTGGGCGCCACGCATTGGCCCTGCTTCAATTTTGCATCCCAGTTCGATGTGGCTCCATCAGCAAAGTCTGGATGTCGTTGAGCATCACTTCGGGATGCACGAACGCGAGCGAGTAGAT
>JACMKV010000479.1 GCA_014379915.1 Burkholderiales bacterium | reverse complement strand
GAGTTGCCGCCGTCGATGATCGCGTCTCCGGGCGCGAGGTGAGGCAAGAGCGCAGCGATAGTCTCATCGACCGCGTCACCGGCCGGCACCATCAGCCACACGGTGCGCGGTGTTTTCAATTCCTTCACAAGCGCTTCGATCGAGCTCGCGGGCTTGATGCCGTTATCCCGAGCCCGCCGGCGCGTGGCATCGGTCCGGCTGTAGCCGACAACGCCATGACCGCCGCGTACGAGCCGCTGCGCCATGTTGGCGCCCATGCGTCCCAGGCCGATCATGCCGATTTCCATATATTGGCTCGCAACCGTTGTGATAGGGTTTTGCTTCAGCTGCGCTCTGCGCTGGCCGGAACGTTTTTCCGCCGTTTTCGTCTCGGCGCTGCGAACGGGCTTCACCATCTTAGCCAGCGGGTCGACAGCCATTTGCGTGCGGGCGTCAACCGTGTGCGGTTGTAGGCGTCCGCAGCCATCTTGATCGCACCGGCTTGCGTAGGATAAGCATGAATGACGCGAGCGAGCGTGCTCAGACCAATTCCAGAGACTATCGCGAGGGATATTTCGTTGATCATCTCCCCCGCATGGCGAGCGACCACTGTCGCGCCCAGAATTTTATCCGTGCTTTCTCTCACGTGTATTTTCACAAAGCCCTCTTCTTCTCCATCGGCAATCGCGCGGTCCACGTCGTGCATAGGCACCGTGAAGGTTTTCACCGGGATGTCTTTCTCCCGTGCCTGTCTCGCATACAGGCCTACGTGCGCGACTTCCGGATCGGTGTACGTGCACCAGGGGATTGTCAGGGCGCTCAGCTTTTTGCGGCCAAGGAATAGCGCGTTCTGGACCGCAATGCGCGCGGACGCGTCCGCAGTATGGGTAAATTTATGCTCGAGGCAGGCATCGCCGGCAGCGTAGATGCGCGAGTTGGTCGTTTGCAGGAAATCGTTCACCCGAATTCCAATGTGAGCGTCGTACTCGACGCCGGCGGCTTCGAGGTTCAGGCCTTCGACGTTAGGGGCACGACCGATCTCGGTCAGGATTTCGTCCACCGCTACGGTGCTCTTGTTATCGTCATTGACGAGGTCAACGAGTTTTTGCTTTCCTTCCACTCGCACGTTAACGGCCGTGGTGTTAAGGCGTATCTCGATCCCATCGCGCGCAAAGGCGTCGGAAACGAGTTGCGCGGCGTCGCGCTCTTCCTTGGGCAGGAACAACGGCTCGTCATGCGCGATGATGGTTTTCGATCCCAGTCGGCAGAAAGCCTGGGCTAATTCGCACCCTAGAGGGCCGCCGCCGATGACCAATAAGCATGGCGGGCGATCGGTCAAATCAAAAACATTTTCGTTCGTCAGATAGCCCGCTTCAACGAGTCCGGGAACCGAGGGCGTGACCGACCGCGCACCGGTTGCGATCAGCGCTTTCTTAAAACGCAACGTCTTTCCCTCGACCGCGACCGCGTTCGGCCCTGTAAAGCGCGCCTCGCCAAAATAGACGTCGACCCCGGCGGAGATCAATCGCCGCGCCGAATCGTTGCGGCTGATACGCGCCCGCACGCGTCGCATGCGTTCCATCACAGCCGGAAAATCGACGCGAATATCGCCGGGTACTTGCGCACCATAATTTTCGGCATTGCGCATCTCCGCGTACAGTCTTGCCGTGCGAATAATCGTTTTCGACGGCACGCAGCCCACGTTGAGGCTATCGCCGCCCAATAGATTGCGTTCGATGATCGCTACCTTAGCCCCGAGCGCGGCCGCGGCATGGGCCGCGACCAGCCCGGCGGTGCCTGCGCCGAGCACGACGAGCGTATATTTGTCCGCGGGCTGCGGATTGCGCCAGGTCGGCGGATGCACGTTATCCAGCAGCTCGCGATCATGATCGTCGTGCGGGATTGTGCCGGAGGAATATTTGTCTGGCGGCAATGGATTTCCGTCCGAAGCAAGAGCGGTTACAACCAACCGCCCCGAAAACCGGCACGCCGCAAACCGGCGCCAATAGGGGGGCAGCGTCGCATCAGTCGCCAGATCAGTTGCGAGCGATAGTTTTCGATCATCAACACGACGATCCCTTGGTCGAGCCCGAAATATCCCTCCGAAAGCCAGCCATGCGGACCGCTGCCGGACAATGTCGGATTGAAGCTGCTCGCCAGTCTATAGTTCCTTGCCGCCTCCGGATATCGTTCATAGAGGTGGCGCACGGCGGGCAAGGCGATTTCAGGGGCGAACGGGAGTGACCCGAGCGCCGCCGGTCCCGAGATCGTCCCGTCGTCCGGCCCATACGGCACGCCGCGCGCGGCATAAGCGAACACGCGGTGCTCTCTGCCCGCTATGCTCAACGTCCCCGCGCCAGGCCCATCATCGGCAGTCAAGCCCCAGCAGTTCTCGCCGTAGTCTTTAAACCCATGGGGATTGCGCAGTGCGTACTCGCGCTGAATGTAGGTCGCGCGCCGGCTGTTCTCGAAATAATCGCTGCGCTTTTCGCGCATGAACCGATCCTGTATGCCGCGGAAATCGATCCACGCGTGGGAAAACTGATGAATGAACAGCGGGCCCGCGTAGAGAAAATCGCAGCCGTAAAGGTGCTCCCATTGATACGTCGCGGTCCACGCGCGGTAGCCGCTCTCCGACAGCGGGTGCGTCGGCGAACCCAGACCCAACACATACACGATGAAGGCCTCGTTATAGCCCTGCCACTCATAATTCAAGAATCCGCATTCGGGTTTCCAGCCGTGGCAAACGGTCCCCTTGCCAGTTCGCGCCCACTGCCAATCGGCGCGGCGATAGAGGGCATCGGCAAGCTCGCGAATCTCCGTTTCGTTCTGCGTGTTCTCGGTGAAATAGGAGCGCGCGGTCAGCACTCCCGCCAGCAGCAACGCGCTGTCGACTATTGACAATTCCGAGCGCCAGACGCGTGCGCCGCTTTTCAGGTCGAGGAAATGGTAGTAGAAACCCTTGTATCCGGTCGCCTCCGGACGTTCAGTTTGGTCGCTGTTCCAAAAAAAGCGCAGGGTGACGAGTGTGCGCTCGGCGGCGTCCACGCGCGGCATCCAGCCGCGCTCCACGCCCACGGGATACGCCGATAATGCAAATCCCACGACGGCGATGCTCGCGGGTGCGTGGTCGCGCGTCGTGTCGGCTATCAGGCCATTGGCGGGGTTCGCTGCCTCCAGAAAATAATCGAACGCAGACTGCTGAAGCTTATCCAGGAAGGCTTCATCCGAGAGCGGGTGCGGTAGTTCAGCCATCACTCGCGCTTCCTCAACGACAAATTCATGACGACGGTTCGCCGCGGCGAGGCGACATCCTGCTGTTGTGCATCACTTTCGATGTGCACGGCGTCACCCGGTTGCGGGCAGCCGTATAAATTCAATCGTAATGGCGGCTACGGCTTGCGGCGGCAACGCGATGTCAAGTGCCATGGTGTCGTGCTCATAGGTGTATGTTTGCGGCTCCCGTTGCAGGCGCGAAGCGTCGTGCAGATCGGCAGCCGCCGCTGCGCTCAGGTATTCGGGCGCGCCCATCTGGTCCCACAATCGTTTCGCATTGGCATGATCGTGGTCGATCCGTTCCACGACGACCGAGCGCGGAACGGCTGCGTCGGTCAACGTGACGTGCACTCGTTCGAGGCCGATCGGATGGCGGGGCAGCGCGTGGTTCGCGAGCAGGATCGTGACGTCGCGCTCGCGGCGCACCGCCCACGCGTCGACGGTCTCATGCGTTCCCGATAGGTGCAACTGTTCGGCGCCGAGGCGGTGCAGCAGTTCGAACGCGCGATAGCTCGGCTTTGCAATACCGTGAAGGTTGAGCAGGCCGAAGCCGCCATGAAAAGGAAGCGACGGAAAATACATTTCCTCGAAAATGTCCGAAAACGTCCAGAAGCTGTAGCCGTCCACAAGGCGGCTCGCTTCCATGATCGTCTTGATCACGAAAGCCGCGGCGTAGGGCTCGTCGTGCAGAGGATCGCGCGGATTCGATGAAGTGTTCCACTCAGTGTAATAGACGGGTTTTCTGCCGGCCTGGCCGCGTGTTTCCGCCGCCTGTTCGCGCAGCACGCCGCGGCGGCTTAGTGATAATTGCGTTTCGGTATCGTCGCCTGCGTTGCCAAATCCATCGTCCGGGTAATGATGCGTGCTGACGAAATCGGCGGGCAGGTCGTGCGCGGCACAAAACTCAAGAAAGTCCGCGATCCAGCCATTCGTTGCCGTTGCCGGTCCGCCGACACTGAGCGATTCGCTCACCGCCTTGAGCGTTCTGGCGGTATGACTGTAGAGCTTGAAGTAATCTGCTTGTTCGCCGCTCCAGAATTGCTTCAGGTTCGGCTCATTCCAGACTTCGAAGAGCCACTGGCTCACTTCCTTAATCCCATAGCGCTCAATCAAATGACAAGCAAACCTCTTGATCAAGGCCGACCATTGTTCATAGTCTTCAGGCGGCGTCACGTTACCGCGGTAATGAAAGACGGTCTGGTTTCCCGAAGCGAGTGCAAGCGGCATGAAGCTCAGCTCGACGAAAGGTTTCATTCCGATCGAGAGCAGGAAGTCGAAAATCTGGTCAGCGTTGAAAAATGAGTAGAGCGATCGGCCGCGGTGACGGACCAGCGTTCCCATATCGTCGGACAGCAAGCCGTGAAAGCGCACGTAGCGAAAACCCAGCTCGTCATGGCTGCGCCGCAGCTGTGCCTGCCAATCGGCTCTGAGTGCAATCGGCGCATGGTCGCTGCCGACGCTGTGTTCCCAGACATGCGGCAACGGCGTCGATTGGGCAGAGAGTTTGCAACTGAAACGAGCCGCCATTTCTTTCAACCGGCAGTGAACCATTTCGTCATGCCACTCTCCAGCGGACGAAAAATATATCTTTCTATAGAAAGCGCAAATATCAAGACAATGTTCTCCAGGCAACACGCGTGCCGCAAGTGCGACGGGCTGCTACCGCCTGCATTCCTGCCGCCAGCCACATCTGCTTGCTTATTGTGCGATTGCTTCGCCGATCATGTCCGCACGCCGAGTCAACGGAAATGAACGCGGCGCTCAAGCGAAAAGCTGGGCAAGATTCAGGACGCTCAGTGTGGCGACGACGACACCGACAAGGATCAAGGCCACTCGCATCGGCATGATGCGCAGCAGATAGCCGGCAAGCGGTGCAGCCAGCGCGCCGCCGATGATCAAGCCGATCACCGGCTTGCCGTAGCGGGCGAGGTCAAGCTGCGTCAGGAAGGTGGCGGAAACAGTTACCGCGACGAAAAATTCGGCGAGATTCACCGATCCCACCGAGCGCCGCGGATTGTCGCCGGTCGCGATCAGCGTCGACGCAACCAACGGTCCCCAGCCGCCGCCGCCGATGGCATCGAGAAATCCTCCGCCGGCGCCGAGCAGCGGCGTCGGCGGACGCCAGCGCCTCAGGCCCCAGCCCAGAACGCGTGCGAAGATCAGAACCGCCATGCCGGCGAGATACACAGTGACGACAGGCTTGATGACTTCCTCCGGCACGCCCGTGAGAATGTAGGCGCCCACGGCGCCGGCCGCTGCTCCGGGAACAACAAGCTGGAGAAAGAGCCTGCGGTCAACGTTCCTGTTCCAGACGTGCGATGCGCCGGAAATGGCGGTCGTGACGATTTCGGCGGCGTGAACCGCCGCACTCGCGATGGCGGGAGGCGCCCCCGTGGCGATGAGGCTCGAGCTTGCGATGACGCCGAAGGCCATGCCCAGCGCGCCATCGACCAATTGCGCGAAGAAGCCGATTGCGGCAAACAGCAGAATTTCCCGATCTATCAATCGGCCACTCCT
>JACMKV010000478.1 GCA_014379915.1 Burkholderiales bacterium | reverse complement strand
TGCTGACTTCGTGCGCGCGTTCGCTGCCGAGCAGCTTTTTGGCCTCGGCAAGCGAGATGTTTTCGTCGTGCGCGCCCATTGGCGCCTTGGTCGACGGCGTGAAAATAGGCTTCGGCAGCTTGCTTGCTTCCTTGAGGCCGGCCGGCAACTTGATGCCGCAAATCGCGCCGGTCTTACGATAATCCTTCCAGCCCGAGCCGAGGACATACCCGCGCACGATCGCCTCGATCGGCAGCGGCTTCAATCGTCGCACGACGAATGCGCGTCCGGCGACCTGATCGCGTTCGTTTTGCGCGACGACGCTTTCCGGCGCGATGCCGGTCAGATGATTCGGTATGACATGGCCTAGCTTGTCGAACCAGAAATTCGACAACGCGGTCAGCACGCGCCCCTTGTCGGGCACGGGAGTCGGCAGGATCACATCGAACGCCGACAAGCGATCGGTCTGGATCACGAGCAGCTTGTCATCGCCGACGGCGTAGAGATCGCGAACTTTGCCGCGATGCAGGAATGCCAGGCTTTTGAGGTTTGATTCGAGCAAGGGCTGGGAGCGGGTCATACCTGCAATACGTGACGTTGAATTAAGCGGATGCCATGCGGCGAACGGCGAGGGGGCCGCCTCAAACTGCGGGCAACGACGCGCCCTTGATCGACTGAGTCTGTTCGTCGCGAAACGCCTGCAGGCGCTTGGCGAGCCTGGCGTCGGTGACGGCCAGCATGGCGACGGCGAACAGCGCTGCGTTGGCCGCGCCCGCCTCGCCGATGGCGAAGGTTGCGACCGGAATTCCCTTCGGCATCTGCACGATCGACAGCAACGAATCGAGCCCTTGCAGATATTTCGACGGCATCGGCACGCCGAGCACCGGCAACGTGGTTTTGGCGGCGACGACACCCGCCAGATGCGCGGCGCCGCCGGCGCCGGCGATAAAACATTTCGTGCCGCCGGCGATTGAGGTTTTGATCCAGTCTTCGAGCAGATCGGGCGTGCGGTGGGCGGACAATACTTTTGCCTCGAAACTGACGCCGAAATCCTTCAGCTGTTTTGCTGCTTGCTGCATCACCTCCCAGTCACTCTGACTGCCCATCACAATGCCCACCGAAGCTTGCGTCATTCTCTCTGGCCTTGAATTGATGCGACATTGTAACGTAGAGGGCGAGCTCGTTGGCGCGCGGCGGAAACCAAGGGACGCAACGTTATGCCGGCGGCATCGGTTATCGCACAGCTTTCCGTGCACTATTTCAAACCAACTGCTGCGCGGCAACCTCGCCCTGAAAACCTAAACACCCCCGCGCTCCGCGTCGGCCCTCCTTGGAAAGGAGGGGAGAGAGTCGTACCAAATTTCGCTTGCTTTGCGACGCGCGCTACTCCGTTCCCCTCCTCTCCGAGGAGGGGCGACACGTAGTGGCGGGGTGGTAAACGGCCTAAGCGGTTGGCAGAGAAACCCGTTGCATCATAAAGCCGAATAACAAAATCTGATGGCTATAATAAGATTTTCGCATGAAACGGGCGCCGCCATGTATCACCTGACACTGCGTCAACTACGCGTGTTCGAAGCGGTGGCGAGCCGTTTGAGTTTCTCGCGCGCCGCCGAGTCTTTGCATTTGACCCAGCCGGCGGTCTCAATGCAAATCAGGCAGCTGGAAGAAAACATCGGTCTGCCGCTGTTCGAGCAGATGGGAAAGCGCATTTTCCTGACCGAAGCCGGCCGTGAGATGTCTCATTATAGCCGGACGATCGCCCAGCAATTGCTCGAGGCTGAGGCGGTGCTCGACGAACTCAAGGGGCTTGAGCGCGGCAAGCTGACGATTTCAGTCGTCGGTACCGCGAACTATTTTGCGCCGCAACTGCTCGCGAAGTTCTGCAAGCGCTACACCGGCATAACAATCAGCCTGAATGTCGCAAATCGCGAATCGGTGAGCAAGCAACTGGAGGACAATTCGACCGATCTCGCGATCATGGGCCGCCCGCCTGTAGGCATGGATATCTACGCCGAAACCTTCCTGGCCAACCCGCTCGTCGTGATCGCGACGCCCGATCATCCACTCGCCAACCAGCGGAAAATTCCGCTCGAGCGATTGCGTGGACTGACTTTTATTATGCGCGAGCAGGGTTCAGGAACACGGGCGGCGATGGAGGGTTTTTTCCAGGAGCACGACATCGACTTTGCAGTCGGCACTGAGATGAGCACCAATGAAGCGATCAAACAGGCGGTGCAGGTCGGCATGGGGCTCAGCGTGCTGTCGTTGCATACCGTCGAGCTGGAATTGGAAACGCGCCGGTTGGCGGTCCTCGATGTCGAAGGTTTTCCGATTGTCCGCGCCTGGCACCTGATGCACCGTGCTAATAAGCGCGTTTCCGGTTCCGCGCGCGCATTCAAAGAATTCCTGCTGTCGGAAGCGGCCAATCTGGTGCCAGCAAAAATCCCGGCGCCGAGAAAGAGGCGCGCACCCAAGATCCCAACAGAGGGACGCGTCGCGCGCTAGGGCTTCGGCTCGCGCTAGTTGACCACCGCTTTCAGACTGCTCTTCGCGTACTGCTCGGGGTTCGATTCCAGCAATTGAGGTTTACGCCTGCCCGCTTCATTGGCCTTCAGCGCAGAGACATCAGCTCGATACGAAGTAGCAGAGGCTAGCCCCACGGGCTCCTGCGATGTTCCATAATTAGCTTAATCCAATTATCGAGCCCGCTCGTCGCGAATCATTTAGCTGCGCTTGCCAGCGATACGCAGTTTGCACGATGACATCAAGTTCGGAATGACACGGAATCCAGCCTAATATTTGGCGTGCAAGTGTAGCGTCGGCAACCAGAGCCGGCGGATCCCCTGGCCTACGCGGCTTATCGCTGGTTAGGATCCTTTTTTCAGCGATACTTTCAACTGCAGAGATGACCTCGCGCACTGAATGTCCTACGCCAGTGCCAAGGTTCAAAGCGGTGCTATCACCTCCCGCCCGCAAATAGTTGAGCGCCTGCACATGCGCTGTTGCCAGATCGGCTACATGCACGTAATCGCGCAAGGCACTGCCATCCGGGGTCGGGTAATCGCTGCCGTACACATCCAAACTTTCGCGCATACCGAGCGCGGTTGCAATGGCCAGGGGAATCAAGTGAGTTTCCGGCTCGTGATGTTCCCCGATTTCACCATCGAGGTCGGCGCCGGCCGCGT
>JACMKV010000065.1 GCA_014379915.1 Burkholderiales bacterium | reverse complement strand
TGCGTATGACTTGACGGCTGGTCAGTTCCAGACTGCCGAGTTTGGTCAAACCGGTGCCGCCGATAATTGCGAGCATGCTAAGGATCACCGATCAGGGGTTAGGGATCGGGGGATCGGGATGATGCGACTGACCTTATCTTTTGTCCTGCGTTTCGACTGTGTTGCACCTCTATCTCTCCCTGTTTATGACCTCTGTCCCATAGCCCCTTATCCTGTCCCCCTAGCCCCTGACCCTATATTCTCGTCCCCTGCTTCCTGCAGCGCATAGATCGCAGGCAGATTGCGCCAGGCGCCATTCACGTCCATGCCGAAGCCGAACACGAAGCGGTCGGGCACACGCAGGCCGACGAAATCCGCGCGAATCGGTTTGCTGCGTCCGATGTCCTTGTCGGCGAATACGGCGCTGTAGAATTCCCGCGCGCCGGCTTGCAGAATCCTGCTGCGCACCGCGGCCAGCGTTTGCCCTTCATCGAGAATGTCGTCGAGCACCAGCACGACGCGGTCGGCGACGATGTCGCGCGGGCCGACTTTCCAGTGGATCGCGCCGCCGTGCGTGGCATCGCCGTAGCGTGAGACATGGATGTAATCGAAATCCAGCGGAAAGTTGAGCAGCGGCAGGAGCTGCCCGGTAAACACCACGCTGCCACCCATGACGCTCAGAACCAGCGGTAGTCGATCCGCCAGGCGAACGCTGATCTCATCGGCCAGCCTTCCCACCGCTTGCGCGACTTCCGCGGCGGAATAGATCTGGTCGGCGGAAATCAGGAGGCGCTTCGCTTCGTCGGCGCTAAGCATCAAGCAGCATGTCGGTGAATGCGGGTCAGGTACGCAAGCTGGCGCAGTTCAAGTCCGCTTCATCTCCGGCGCTCGCCGGGTTTGATTTGCTGGCTGGAAATCCACTGTAGGTAGGCGCGGAATTCATGACCAACTTCCTCATGCTTGAGCGCGTATGCTACGGTCGCTTTCAGATAACCGAGCTTGCTGCCGCAGTCATAGCGTTTGCCGTCGAACTCGTAGGCAAGCACGCGTTCTTCGCGGCGCAGCGTGTCGATCGCGTCGGTTAGCTGGATTTCCTTGCCGGCGCCGGCTTCTGTCGCAGCCAGATGATGAAAAATGCGCGGCGTCAGCACGTAGCGGCCGACCACGCCGAGGTCGGAGGGCGCATTCTCGGGCCGCGGCTTTTCGACGATGCCGGAAACCTCGTGCAAGCGTCCTTTCGTAGCGCCGCTCTGGATGATGCCGTACTGCGTCGTTTCCTTGCGCGCAACGTGCTGGACGCCCAGTATCGAGCACTGCGTTTCCGCAAATTGCTCGACCATTTGCTGCAGCACCGGCGGCTCGCCGTCGATCAGATCGTCCGCCAGCAGCACGGCAAACGGCTGATCGCCGATCAGTTGCTTCGCGCACAGCACGGCATGGCCCAGCCCGCGCGCCTCGGCCTGGCGCACATAAACGCAGTGCACGTCAGACGGCAGCAGGTGTCGCACCTGACGCAACAGCTTCAGCTTGCCGGCAGCCTGCAGCGCGACTTCCAGTTCATACGCCTTGTCGAAATGGTCTTCGATAGAACGCTTGCCGCGTCCGGTGACAAAAATCAGCTCAGTGATGCCGGCGGCGATCGCTTCTTCTACTGCGTACTGGATCAGCGGCTTGTCGACGACCGGAAGCATCTCCTTCGGACTGGCCTTGGTCGCGGGCAGAAAGCGGGTGCCAAGCCCGGCAACGGGGAAAACCGCCTTGGTGATTTTGCTCATGCGCTTTGCTCGCCTCCGATTATTTTTAATAGAGTGTCTTCATCGAGTATGGGAACTTCAAGTTCGCGCGCCAGATCGAGTTTACTTCCGGCGTCGGCACCGGCGACGACGAAATTCGTTTTGTGCGACACGCTGCCGGCGACTTTGCCGCCAGCCGCGATGATTCTGGCTTTGACATCCTCGCGCGTCAATGTCGGCAGCGTGCCGGTTAACACGAAAGTTGTCCCGGCCAAAGCCTGCTCGGACTGTGAAATCCTACCCGACGAGTGCGCGTCGATGCGCACGCCGCGATCGCGCAGTTGGGTTATGACCTCGCGATTGGCTGCTTGCGAGAGAAAAGCGCCGATGCTTTCGACAATCTCCTTGCCGACTCCGGGGAGCGGAACCGGCAGCTTCTCCGCTCCGCTTTTTGTGCGTTTGGTGTTTTCTTTCTGTATCGCCTTCTTCTCTTCAATCAACGTTTCCCAATCGGCCGCAAGGAAAGCATCGACATTGCCGAAATACTGCGCAAGTATCCTCGCCACTTCTTCACCTACGCCGAAAATTCCCAGCGCATGAAAAAAACGCGGCAAAGACGGCGTCTTGCTTTTTCCGACTGCATCGATCAGGTTCTGCGCCGACTTCTCGGCCATGCGATCGAGCGCGATCAAGGTCGCCATGTTCAGCGCATATAGATCGGCCGGCGTTTTAACCGCACCGGTAGCGACGAGTTGATCGACGAGTTTCTCGCCGAGCCCTTCGATATCCATTGCCCGCCGTGAAGCGAAATGCAGGATGGCCTGTTTGCGCTGCGCCGGGCAGACGAGATTGCCGCTGCAACGGCTCGCTGCTTCGCCGGCAATCCGCTCCACTTTCGAACCGCACACCGGGCAGGCCGCCGGCATCACGAACTCGCGGCCGTCCTGGCGCTTGGTGATATCGACGCTAACGACTTCCGGGATCACATCCCCGGCCCGCCGCACGATGACGGTATCGCCAGGGCGCACGTCCTTGCGCCGAACTTCGTCTTCGTTATGCAGCGTAGCTTTGGTCACCGTGACGCCGCCGACGAATACCGGGTGCAGCTTTGCCACCGGAGTCAATGTTCCGGTCCGCCCGACCTGTACTACGATATCCAGCACCTTCGTGATCGCCTGCTCGGCCGGATATTTATGCGCGACTGCAAAGCGCGGCGCGCGCGATACGTAGCCCAGCGCTTGCTGCTGAGCGAAGTCGTTTATCTTGTACACGACGCCGTCAATATCAAAGGGCAGTTCAGCACGCTGCGCCGCCATCTTCGAGTGGTAGGCCAACAGCGAGTCAACCCCGACAACACGTTCGCGCTGCGCCGCCACCGGAAACTGCATGCTAGCGAGCAGATCGAGCAGCGCGCATTGTGTCGTCGGCAAGCCGATGCCTTCGGCAGCGCCGATGCCGTACGCGAAAAACGTCAGCGGTCGGGCCGCAGTCAGCTTCGGATCCAACTGCCGCAGTGCGCCGGCGGCTGCGTTGCGCGCATTCACGAACGCCCTGCCTTCATTCTCCTGATGACGTCGATTGAGCGCAGCAAAATCCTTTTTCAACATCAGTACTTCACCGCGGACTTCAAGAAGATTCGGGGCGAGGTTCGGGGCGGCGGCGAGCTTCAGCGGCAGGGTGCGTATGGTTCGCAGATTGGCGCTGACGTCTTCACCGCGATAGCCGTCGCCACGCGTCGCGCCGCGCTTGAACCAGCCATTTTCATAAACCAGATTGATCGCGAGCCCATCGAACTTCGGCTCGCAGAAATAGGTAATTTGATCGACATCGAGTTTGTCGCGGGCGCGCCGGTCGAAGGCTCGCACCTCATCTTCATCGAACGCATTGTTCAGCGACAGCATGGGTACGCGATGCGCTAACGGTGCGAATGCGTGGGCGGGAGGCGCACCGACGCGCTGCGTCGGTGAATCGGCTGTGCGCAGTTGCGGGTGCTGCTCCTCGAGACGCTGCAATTCGGCGAACAGCGCATCGAACTCGGCGTCGCTGATCGACGGCGAGTCTTCCAGATAATAGCGGCGATTGTGCTCGGCTATCGACTGCCGCAAGGCGCTGATTCGAGCCGCGGCATCAGCGGGCATCGATCTACAGAATCGGCAACTGTGGCGGCTGCGAACGAAGCGCTGCGGTCACGAAAAAAGCCGCAGTGCTTCCGGGCTACCGGCACTGATTTTTTGCGCGTCCATTGCCGCCCGCACCACCGTCATCTGGTGACGTATCGCTTCGAATTCGGAGTCGTTCAATGCGCGGCGATTATCATCGACCAGCTTTCCACCGAGCGTCGCTGCCAAACTGCGGCCCAGCTGGATCATTTGATTGAACACACGGTTGCCGTCGGCGACGCGCGGCACATCGAGAAGCAAGGTCAAGCCCGGCGTTGTCATGTTCTTGATCTGCTCGGGAAAAAACGGCGCGGTATCGCGGTTCGCCAACGTGAAAAGCGTTGCGCCGTGCTCGTTCTGCATATGGAAAGCGCCATCCTGCTCGAGCTTCATACCGGCGGCTTCCGCCAGCGCGCGAATCTTTGTTCCCGAAAACGGCTTTTGCTCGGCGAGCACATTGATGCCTATCGCTATGTCAGCCTCGACGCAAAATTGATCAAGCCTGCGCGCCGCACTCAGCGCCGGTTGTACGGGCGGACACTCGAAACTCGCGCGATTCTGCGAAGCAAAATCGGTCACCGCAGCGCGGAACTTGCGCAACTGCGCTTCCGAGATCGCCCCCTGGCGATCCGCCAACTGGATCGCACAGCGGATTTGCGTATAGCGCTCCCCACTGTTGAGACCGCCGCCGTCGGTGGTTTCACCCGGACCATTTTCCCAAACCGCCGAGCGTGGGTTGAAAACCGAGCAGCGAACGGGCTTTCCAGCTTCGGCAAGCTTGCGGCTAAACCCGGCAACCTTGGCTGCGGCAATCGGTTCGAGCGCCTCGACGTCGGCGACATAGTCGATAGTCGACTCCGGCGACAGAGGTTTTTCCGCGGCGCGCGGCACGGCCGTCGAGAAACCTCCGGACGCGCGCGGCGGCGAGGCTTCATGCGCTGATGCAGCAGGCGCTGCCGGCGCTTGCTGCGCAGCCCTGTCATCATCGGCACCCGTTGAATCAGGCTCCGGCTCCCGGAAGCTCCCGCTATCCGGCGCAGGCGGATTCTCGACCGGCGCTGCATCGATGTCGCGAGCGACCTTGAATTGCGGCTCGATGCGCTGTTCGGTGTCTGCACGGAACGCCGCCGGATAGCCCGAATCGTCACCGCCCGCTGGGTCGCGATCTTGCGGCTCGAGCAGCACGTCGACATGTTGCTGGCTGAATGCGCGTTCGGCGCGTTGCCGGTATTTGTTTTCCTGCATCCGGTTGAACGCGTAGACCGCGACAACCGCGAGCAGGCCGATGAGGACCAGCCCAATCTGCAGATCACTCATGGTCGTCGCCTTCTTCTCGATGTCGTGCGCGGCTGCGGCTGCTGCTCATGCAATCGCCTGTTCCTGCATTTTCATCGCCTCTTCGATGTCGACCGATACGATGCGCGATACGCCGAGCTCCTGCATGGTGACGCCAATGAGCTGATGCGCCATCTGCATGGTGATTTTGTTATGGCTGATAAACAGGAAATGCGTTTGTTGCGCCATTGTCCTGACCAGCTCGCAAAATCGTTCGGTATTGCTGTCGTCGAGCGGTGCATCGACTTCGTCAAGAAGACAAAACGGCGCCGGGTTCAGCTGAAACAGCGAAAACACCAGGGACAGCGCGGTCAGCGCTTTTTCGCCGCCCGAAAGCAGATGGATGGAAGCGTTCTTCTTGCCCGGCGGTTGCGCGATGACTTGCAAGCCGCTATCGAGGATTTCCTCGCCGGTCAGAACCAGCTCCGCGTGTCCGCCGCCGAACAAGGTCGGAAACATCTCGCCGAGCTGTTGATTAACCTGATCGAAGGTTACCTGCAGCCGCTCGCGCGTTTCGCGGTCGATGCGGCGGATGGCGTTTGCCAGAGTCGCGATGGCCTCTTCAAGATCCTGCGCCTGCGAATCGAGGTAAATTTTACGCTCGCTTACGCTTTTCAGTTCATCGAAGGCCGCGAGGTTGACCGCGCCCAGCGCGGTAATCGCTTCGTCCAGCTGTGCAAGCCGGGTTTGCAGCGCACCGGATTTCACACCCTTTTCCTGCATTGCGGCCAGCTCGGCTTCATCAGCGCCGGCATCGGTTAGCTCATGCGCGAACTGCTCGGCGGTCAGCCGCGCTTCCTGCTCCTTGAGGCGCCAATCCTGAATACGATCGCGCAACGGCGGCAGCTTTTGCTCGCACGCGAGCCGCTCTTGCGATGTTTGATCGAGCTGTCGCTCGGCTTCTTGCAGCGCTGTACGGGCAAGGCTGAACGCAAGCTCCTTTTCCCTACGCGTCGCGAGCGCGTGTTGCAGCGCATCCTGTAAACCGGCTTCGTCGAGTTCGAGGCGCTCGTCAGACAACAGTGAAAGGTTCGCACAGACCTGTTCGATATTGAACGCTATTGCTTTGATTGATTCTTCCAGCTCATTGATTTTGTTAGCGCAGGTCTTGAAGTTAAAAGCCTGCTCCTGCGCTTCACGCTGGGCTTGTTGAGTCCGCTCGCGTTGTTCAACCAGCAACTGCTCGGCCGCGTTAAATCGCTGTCTTGCGGCAGGCAACTGCCCGGCAAGCGCTTCCAGTTGCTGCTTGTGGGCGGCTAGGTGCTGCTGTGCCGCTTCGTGCTGTTCCGCTTCCAGCGCGCTTTGCGCTGCCGTTTCCTGCAACTCCTGCGCGATTTGTGCGGTACGACGGGCAACGCTGTCGGAAAGCTCAGATAGCTTGAGGATGGTCAATTGCATATCGTGGACTGCGCGCTGCATGGCATCGATGCTCGCCCGCCCTTCGCTGATCGCATCGCGCTGCTGTTCAACTTGCAGCTCGGCTTCGTTAACCGCGTGCCTCACCTGCTCGAGCGCCGTCGTTTCGCTTTTGACCTGGACGCTCAGTTGCTCGATTTCGAGCTTGCGCGACAGAACGCCGTGCAGTTCGGAATCTGGTGCGTGAAAGCTGACGCTGTGGTGATCGACAATCGCGCCGTCGCGCGTCACCAGAACAGCCCCGCGCGGCAGTTTGGCGCGCATTCGAAGCGCCCTAGGCGTATCCGGAACGACGTAGACGTCATACAGCCATTCGTTCAGTACCGGCGTGACCGTGGCGTCGTTGCAGCGCAAGTAGCGGCGCAGCGGTTCGGCTTCCGATTCGGAATTGGCGGCGCGACCTGATACGGCATCGGCTAACGTTGTAGACGCGCCGCTTGCGTCGGAACTTTGCGCATTCTCCGGGACGGCGGCGCTGGCTGTCCCAAACAAGGCAATTTTCGCGTTCGGTAAATCCCGCAGCCAGGCAGAATCGGCAGCGAATTCGCCTACAGCGATCGCGTTCAGGCGTTCCCGCAGCACGGCTTCGAGCGCGTTTTCCCAACCGGGATCGACCTGTATCGATTGCCAAAGCCGGCGCGCGTCGACCAGATGATTTTTTGTGAGCCAGGCGCTCGTCTGATCACTTTTTGACAAACGTTGTTGCAGAAGTTGAAGGGCTTGCAGCCGCGCATCCAGGCCGGCACGTTTTGCGCTGCAAGCTTCTGCCGAATGTAAAGTATCGCGTCTAAGCTGCTCTTTATCCGAGAGCTGTTGCTCAAGCTCCTGCTGCATCGCGCGCGCTTCGCGCAAGCGTTCTTCGCGCTCTGACAATTCGACCCGTTGTTGTTGGAGCAGCGTGGAATCGGGCGCCCACAGGCTGCGCTGTTCGTTCACCAGACGCTCGCTGCGGCTTGCCAGCTGTTGCAAGATTCGGCTCGCGTGTTCGCAACGCGTTTGCTCGACCTGCACGTACTTCTCGATTTCCGCGTGGCAGCTCTGCACCTCGTGCAATGCTGAACGACAGCCGCGTAAAGCCTGCTCGGCGTGCGGTAAGCCATCAGCGATGGCCGCCCCGGCAATGCGGGTTTCTTCGACGCGACGCGCTGCATCGTCGTGCTGGCGCCGCCAATCGATGAGGTTGTTCTGCGCAGTTTGCTGCTGGCCGCTTTGCCGATCGCGTTCGCTTTGCAGCGCGCCGATCTGTTGATCGATGCGCGAACGGCGGTCGCGCTGATGCTGGATCTCCTGTTCAAGACGTGCAACTTCGCCGTTAGCCGCATACAGCGCGCCTTGTGACGCATGCAAGGCATCAGCGCTGGCGTAATGCGCGGCGCGCAGTGTTTCCAGACGCGCTTCAGCCGCGCGCAAGCGCGCCGTTTCGGCGTCGAGCTCGATTGTCTGCCTGGCGATGTCGCGCAACAGCCGCCCCTGCTGGTTCAATGCTTCGTGCTTCTTCAGCCACCACGCGTGGTTTTGCGTTGCGGCGTACTCTTTTTTCAGCGCGTGGTATCGCTCGGCAACGCCGGCCTGCGCGGTCAGGTGTTCGAGCTGGCGCGCGAGATCCCGCCGGATATCGTCTACGCGAACCATGTTGCGGCGCGTATCGGCGAGGCGAAGTTCGGTTTCGCGGCGTCGTTCGCGGTATTTCGAAACGCCGGCGGCTTCCTCGAGGAATACTCGCAGCTCTTCGGGCTTGGCTTCGATGATGCGCGAAATCATGCCCTGCTCGATGATCGCGTAAGCGCGGCCGCCGAGCCCGGTGCCGAGGAAAACATCGGCGACATCGCGGCGCCGTACATGCAGATTATTGATGTAATAAGCGGATTCGGAATTTCGCGTGAGCACGCGCTTGACCGAAATCTCGGCGTACTGCGACCATTGCCCCGCAGCTTTGCCGAGGCTGTTGTCGAAAACGAGCTCGACGCTGGCGCGGCCGACGGGCTTGCGGGCGCCGGCGCCATTGAAGATGACGTCGTCCATGGTTTCGCCGCGCAAATGCCTGGCCTGCGATTCGCCGAGCACCCAGCGCACCGCATCGATGACGTTGGACTTGCCGCAGCCATTGGGGCCAACGATGCCGACCAGGGAACCGGGAATTGGTATTTCGGTTGGATCGACGAAAGATTTGAAACCGGCGAGTTTGATCTGGGTCAGGCGCACGTACTGGGGAACCTAAGTCTATAATCCGGGCAAACGGCGCGCGCTGGAGGTGCAAGCGCCGGATATGCTGGCAACTGCGGCTGGCGGCTGCGAGGGTCGCAGCGGCGTCACCGCGTTCCAATATTCCGCGTGCCAACATTCTAACCGATTCACGCGTGACTTATGCGATACCTTAAACGACATTCACACGAGATTTTGCATGCCGACATTACCTGCTTCCACTCTCGAGGTTTTCGATAATCCGAATCCTGCACGCGATTTTTTAATTCAGATGCAGATCCCGGAATTCACCTGCCTTTGCCCGAAAACCGGGCAGCCTGATTTTGCGACGCTGTTTCTCGATTACATCGCCGACCGCAAGTGTTTAGAGCTGAAAAGCCTCAAGCTGTACATCTGGTCTTACCGCGATCAGGGCGCGTTTCACGAAACGGTGACCAACCGCATGCTCGATGATCTGGTCGCGGCCACAGCGCCGCGGTTCATGCGGCTCACCGCCCGATTTTTCGTCCGCGGCGGTATTTTCACGACCATCGTCGCCGGGCATCGCAATCCAGGCTGGCAGCCCGCAGATACGGTGTTCGTGCCGGCGCTGGCGCCGCAATCGTCGGTGTCGGACCCGTTCGGCGAGCTAAACCGGGCAACCGTCGAGTGACGCTGTGGTCTGGTCGTGACCGTCGGCGGCTGATGGCTGCAAGGAGATGCAGGGCCATTGGTTTAGCTGCCCCGTGCCTGGCGGATTGGTTATCGGCCCTGCCGGCGCGGCGGCGGGTACCGCGAACCGCTGCCGGCAAGCGAGGATTG
>JACMKV010000477.1 GCA_014379915.1 Burkholderiales bacterium | reverse complement strand
ATTCATAGTGGGCGAGCTCAGGGAGGAAAGCCGGGAGGAAAGCCGGACTCGCGGGGTGGTCATCGCCTCGCGACTCGATGAACCGAACGAATTCCTCGGGAATCTGGCGAAATAACTGAGTTGTACTGCGGTGATTGGCGAAGAAATCTCGAGCCAGGGTATTCCACTTCGATTCGCCAAGGATTTTTCGGCAAACCGGAAAACATCTGAGCAGAAAACTCTCGACGTTGTTGTAAAGGAGATCGTTGTAAATCGCCATGCGGCGCGGCTCGACGCCGGCTGGCCGCGGATTCTGCGCGGGGTTGCGAATGTGACGGGTGAACGTGAACTGGTACTGCTGGAACCCAGGCAGCGCCTCAGGCGGTTTGCGCATATCGGTTAGTATCGGTCAATACGCGAGCCCGGGCTTCCGACTGCAGGCCGGCAATGCGTTCGACTTCCCGCATCAAATCGGCAAGCGGCGGGATATTGAAGTCGCGCTCGAGCAAGGTCGGATGAACGCCAAACTGCTGATAGGTAAATTCGAGCAGCTGCCAGACGCGCTCGATCACGTCGGCGGCGTGGGTATCGACGATCAGATCCTCGGCCTCGTTGTAATGCCCGGCAATGTGCAGATACGCGACGCGTTCTCGCGGCAATCCGCGCAAAAACTCGACCGCATCGTAGCGATGATTGACGCTGTTCACGTAGACGTTGTTTACGTCGAGATGCAGCAGGCAATCGGCTTCCGCGACGACGGCGTTGATGAATTCAAGCTCGGACAATTCGTTGATCGAAGGCGCGACGTAAAACGAAGCGTTCTCGATCGCGATCTTTTGTTCGAGGATGTCCTGCGTGCGGCGGATGCGTTTGGCGACATAGCGGACCGCCTCCGCCGTAAACGGGATCGGCAACAGGTCGTATAAATGGCCGTCGTCGCTGCAATAGCTGAGATGTTCGCTATAGAACGCAATCCTGTGCTCGCGCAGGAATTTTTTCACGCGCGCCAGGAATACTTCGTCGAGCGCCGCAGGGCCGCCGAGCGACAACGACAAGCCGTGACACGTGAACGGATAGCGCTCGGTGAAGTAACGCAAATCCCTGGCGCTGGCGCCGCCGATTTCGAGCCAGTTTTCCGGCGCGATTTCAAAGAAATCGATGACATCGGGCTTGTGCGCCTTGAGCTCGGGAATGAGTTCACGGCGCAGGCCGAGGCCCGCACCGTGAATACCCGACATCGCTGGCGCGCTTGGCGCCACCGGCTCGGGCGACGTGAAAATCGCCTCGGCCGGCGCTCCCTTGCTATTCGTGCTTTTTATTTCTTGCTGGCGCCGCATTTGCCTTCGCCGCATTTGCCGTCAACTTTTTTGTCGCTGGCGCTGGTCGGACCGTGCGAGGTGGCGCCGCACTTTCCTTCGCCGGACTTGCCATCGGCTTTCTTGTCGGCAGCACCTTCTGCCTTGCTGGCGCCGCATTTGCCTTCGCCGCACTTGCCATCGGCTTTTTTGTCGCCATCGGCAACCTGATAACCGCTACTCAGCGACTCCAATGCAAACGGGTTGCCGGCCGCGTTGGCTATCGGCATGGCGGCCAACGAAGCAGCCAGTGCGCTCCCAAACGCGAAGGTTGCTGCAGTTTTGCTTTTCATAAATTTCTCCTAAATTGAAATGAATTACTCAAAAAACGCTGAACGACATCACAAAACCCTCAACTACCGCTCCAATACGGGCGCTTATAGCACATGGATGCGCTAAACAGGCTGTTGAAAAACTACTGCGCTTGCCAATACTTCGTTGCTCAGGGCCTCAAAATGCTCATGTATTCGCATGCCGCCGCACCACGGTGTATTGCCTGCGCTCGCTACGTTTTTTCAACAGCCTGTTAAATCCCATCCCGTTGCTGTTCACCACGCGCTTCGTCGTCTCTTCCCGAAAAATGCCGGCAGGCATGGCGAATGAATGACATTTGCGCGCGAAAATGCCTGCAGCTCGTGCAAATCGCAAGATGCAAGCGCAGCGCAAACCTTTTCGGCAGGCTCAATTCCGTATCCAGTGATTGCGACATCAACCTGGTTGCGTCTTTGCACGACAGCACACTTCACTCCTTCATCTATCCCCATCATCAAACCATTTCAACTGCAGGCAGTCGCGCAAGCTCATGCGTGCTCGGTAGAGCATGACCCAGCAGTTGGTCGCCGTGATGCCGAGGTCCTTACAGATTTCGTCGGTCGATAGTCCCATGAATTCGCGCATGATGAACACGCGCGCCGTGTTGATCGGCAGCAAATTGATGCACAACTCGAGCGCTTCCCAGAATTTCTTTTGCTCGAGCGTTTTGTCCGGATTGCCCCAGTCCTGCGGCGCCCTGTCCCAATGGCGGCCATCGCGAGCAAACAGGCTGTCGAAATCGCTTTCCTCGCCGATAGCGTCGTGATGCGCGTCGTGCTGCGCATAGAGCTTCGCGTCCCGCGAATGACGGCGAATCTGATCGATGATCTTATGCTTCAGGATGCCGACTAGCCAGGTCTTCGCTGAAGACCGCCCGGAAAATTGCGCGCGGTTTTCCAGCGCCGCGAGAAGCGTTTCCTGGACTGCATCCTCGGCGGCGCCCTTATCGCGCAATTGCAATAGCGCATAGCGGTACAGATAGACCCGGTTTTCCTCGAGTGCCTTATGGGCTTTCTGCTTGCTGGCGTAAAGGGCGTCGTCGTCCATAGCCGGTCGGTTCCTGTGCAGCGAATCTAGTGGTTTTGGCGTTCAAATACAAGCAATAAGCCAATGAGCCGCGAGTTGGCAAAAAAATGTCGCGACTATTGAAATCCCGAAGGCGCGGACCTATCTAGCGAGCATGGGCGCGAGCAAAGCGCCGCTTATCAAACTTAAGGAGATTACGATGGCCAGTATTACTCGCTACAGTCCGCTCGACGACGTGTTCGACGATTTCTTCAAAGGCTTTTTCGTGCGCCCGGTCAGCTACGAAGGGCAAAAGCCGGTGCAGATCAAAATGGATGTTGCCGAAAGCGATGACAGTTACATCGTGCGCGCCGACATTCCGGGTGTCCGCAAGGAAGATATCAATGTAACTATCGATGACAACCGGGTCGCCGTCAGCGCTGAAGTCAAAAACGAAAAAGAAGTCAGGAATGGTGAAAAAGTGCTGCGTACCGAGCGCTATTACGGCAAGGTTTCGCGCACGTTCAGCCTTTCGCAGGAGATCGAAGAGGAGTCCGCGCAGGCCAAATACAACGACGGCGTGCTGGAGCTGATCCTGCGCAAGAAACCCGCTGCGGCGGCCAAGAGGCTGACGATCCAGTAACAGTTAAACTGCAGCGTTAGCGCTCACTTAAAAGGCGGCTTCGGCCGCCTTTTGTTTTTTGCTAAAATAGATTAAAAGTCCGCTATTAATCACGATGTCCTCCAGCTCGCCCGCAGCACAGCACAAAGCCCAAATTCTTGCCGAGGCCCTGCCCTACATCCGGCGCTTCTACGACAAGACCGTCGTCATAAAATACGGCGGCAATGCGATGGTCGACGAAGGATTGAAACAGGGCTTCGCGCGCGACGTCGTTTTGCTGAAGCTGGTCGGCATGAACCCGGTCATCGTGCACGGCGGCGGCCCGCACATCAGCGGTCTGTTGAAGCGCATCGGCAAGCAAACCGAATTTATTCAGGGCATGCGCGTGACCGACGACGAAACCATGGACGTCGTCGAGATGGTGCTCGGCGGCCTGGTCAATCAGGAGATCGTCACGCTGATCAACCAGCATGGCGGCCGCGCGGTCGGCTTGACAGGTAAAGACGGCGCCTTCATCCGCGCCCGCAAACTCAAGGTTTCGGATCCGCAAGGCAAATGGTTGGATATTGGCCAGGTCGGCGAAGTCGAGCACATCGATCCGGAAATTGTCGCCCTGCTCGATACGCGCGACTTCATCCCGGTAATCGCGCCGATCGGCTTCGGCGAGGCCGGCGAAGCGTACAACATCAATGCCGATCTGGTCGCCGGCAAGCTCGCTGAAACGCTGAAAGCCGAAAAGCTGGTGTTGCTGACGAATACCACAGGCGTGCTCGACAAGGCAGGCAATGTGCTGACCGGCTTGAGCGTGCAAGTCGTCAATGAACTGATTGCGGACGGCACGATTTCCGGCGGCATGCTGCCGAAAGTCAGGTGCGCGTGTGAAGCCGCCAAAAACGGCGTGAAGAGCTGCCACATCATCGATGGCCGCGTCGAACATGCATTACTACTGGAAATTTTGACCGACGAGGGCGTCGGAACCCTGATCCTCGGCGAATAAAGGTCTCGGCGAATAAAAGGTGGCGGTCATTTCGCCGCGTTGAGTTCAACGCGTTGCAATTCATGTTACGGCTCGTCCGGAGAAAAGATGGCTGCGAAATTGGGTGAAAGACGCACCGGTGAAAGACGCGCACAAATCCTGCAGACGCTGGCCGCAATGCTGGAAAAACCGCGGGCCGAGAAAATCACCACCGCAGCTTTAGCCGCCAGACTGGATGTTTCCGAGGCGGCGCTTTATCGGCATTTCGCCAGCAAAGCGCAAATGTTCGAAGGCTTGATCGAGTTCATCGAGCAAAGCCTGTTCAGCACGATCAACAAGATAATTTCCGAGCAAGAAAGCGGGGTAGCGCAGGTCGATGCGATCGTCGCGCTGCTGCTGGGCTTTGCCAGGAAAAATCCGGGCATGACGCGGGTCTTGATCGGCGATGCGTTGGTTAACGAAAACGAGCGCCTGCAAGCTCGCATCAACCAACTCGTCGATCGACTGGAGGCGACCCTCAAGCAGTCTTTGCGCTTTGCCGCGAGCGAGCGCGCTGGGCAAGAAGAAAAAAGCGAACCTGCGCTTGCGGCGAATGCCTTGATCTCATTCGTAATCGGGCGCTGGCATCAGTTTGCAAAAAGCGGCTTCAAGCGCGATCCGCGGGAGAACTGGCCGGAGATTGGACGCACTTTGATCGGAATTCAATCCGGCCAGACCCAAAGCAGCGAAGGAAACGAGGCAGAAGGGATCAACGGATAGCGGCAGTTGGCAATCGAGCGATTCGCGTGCCGGCCAGCCGATCGTGCATGAACTGCTTGTCGCGGTCGAATAAGGCCCAGACCAAGCCCAGGCCGAGGACAGTGATTCCGATCAGCGCATACAGACATCGCAGCAGCGCCCGCTCGCGCGTGACCACGCCGCCGCGTTCTGTGATGAGCCGCATGCCCCACGTTTTCATCGCCAGCGTTCCGCCGCGGCTCCAGCAGAAAACGAAGTAGCTTACGGCGATTGCGAGTAGATAAAGCTGGAACAGTAGCTTGACGGGCCCGAACCCCGCGTAAGAAAAAATGCGCAGGAAAATAAAAGCCGCGATGAACAGAATGGCCGCCAGCAACAGCGCTTCGTAGACCATGCTGAACAGCCGCCGCGGCAAACCGGCCAGCGTTACTGGCAAGCGGGCGTTGCTGGCAAGCTGCTTTTCGTTATTGTTTTTCGGCCTGATCAGCCTGGTCGGCCTGAAACTGCTGGTATTCGTCCCATTTCTTTTTGGCTTCCTCCCGCTTTTCAGGCGGCAGCTGTTTGAGATTACGGAAGTTTTGTCTCGCCAGATCGCGTTGCGCGGGGGTGAGTTTGCTCCATTCGGCGAGCCGGGATTGCACCCGCTGTTTTTGGTCAGGCGAGAGGCCTGGGAAGCGTTGCGCAATACCGAGCAGTTTGCTGCGTTGAACATCCGGAAAGCTGCTCCATTCCGCGGCAAGCGGCGCGAGCACCTGCTTTTGCTGCGGCGTCAATTGCTCCCAAGCCGGCTGCTTGGCTGTCTGGGCAATCGCTGGCGCTGCGCAGACGAGGTCGACAACTAAGGCGAAGAGTAAGGCGGTTACTGCAAGGAATGTCTGACCCATTGATTGAAATCGTTGTTGATGTAGGCGTCCACCGGCAAATCGCCGGCGAGCAGCGCGGCATCGATTTCGGCCTGCTCGGCGGAATGTTGCTGAACTTGCCACGTCAGCAACGCCGACAAGGCCAAAACCAACGCCAGAACCGGGACCCAGAATTGATAGCCTCGGGAAACACCGAACCGGTTCAAGTATCCGCTTGTCCCTGCCCACGCTGGCAACGACAAACGCCTGGCGGGGCTAACATTATATTTAGCCAGCGCCGATTGGCGTATAGCCTGCAAACGCTGCAGCGCCTGCCGACCGAGATTACTGGAGTCTCGGTCAAGATAGCCAGCGATTTTTTTGCCCAGTTCATGCTCGTTCATAGCGTGATTCCTTTTTGCTTCAAAATCGCGGCTAGCGTATGCGTTGCGCGAGAGCAATGTGTTTTCACGCTGCCGCCCGAACAACCCATGATTGCCGCGGTTTCCGCCACGTCCATATCTTCCCAGTAACGCAGCAGAAATGCTTCGCGTTGACGCGCCGGCAGGCTTTGCAGGGCGCGCTGGATAATAGCAAAAACTCGCGTTTGTTCAAGCGCTTCCATCGGGCCGGCAAAGCCGCTTGGAGAGTCGACAAGCAGCGATTCGAGTGGATCCTGATCTTCGTCGTCCTGGTTGGGGCTGAGCGCGGACAAGGGCTTGACCCATAGCGAGCGCACCTTCTGCCGGCGGAAGTGATCGCGTATCACGTTTTGCAGAATCCGCTGAAACAGCATCGGCAACTCTTCGCAAGGGCGCATCGCGTACTTCTCGGCAAGCTTCAACATCGCGTCCTGCACGAGGTCGAGCGCGAGATGTTCATCGCGCACTGCAAACGACGCGTGCTTGTAAGCGCGGCGCTCGACTCCAGCCAGAAAATCCGCTAGTTCCTGATAAGTAGCCAGTGGAATAACCCGTATTAGCCGCTGCCGCCGTCGGCTCGATTCAGTCGAACCGGATTCAATCGAACCGTTATACGCGTGGATATTAGCAAATCTGCCGATTATTGCCGGGAAACATCCCTGGCGGCGGCCAGCAAAGCGCCATATGGTATTCGCATATTGGAGGATAGCCTTCATCGGTTGGAAAAGGTTTTTTAGCTTGACCGTATATCATCGAAACGGTAACGTTCTGTGCTCT
>JACMKV010000476.1 GCA_014379915.1 Burkholderiales bacterium | reverse complement strand
GGCCGCACGTCGTCGGTCGCGCCAAGGTGCTCGATCAGCCCCTCGCCGATCCAGCGATCGAGCGTCGCGCGCGGCACCGCGGTGCGGTTGTCGACGTCGGCAAATCCGAGAATCTGGAATCGCGCATCGGGATAAAGCCGCTTCACGAGGGCCGCGGCGTCGACATATTCCTGCGCACCCTTGTCCCACAGCAAGCGCGCGATGAGCAGGAAGGTGAAACGCTGCCCCTCGGGCAAAGACGCCGGAGTGAACCGCTCGAGATCGACACCCGACCCGGGCAACAGCTGCGCCCGCGCCGGATCGACGATCCGCGCCGCGACAAATTGCTTACGGTCCTCGTCATTCTGGAAGAACACCGTCGCCGAGCGGCGAAACGCCTGGCGATAGAGGTTGGTCGCGATTCGCGTGATAAGTCCCTGCTTGATGAACGCCGTTCCGAGCCCCGAGACATTGTTGATCGTCGGAATGCCAAGCAACCGCGCGGCAAGCGATCCGTAAATATTGGGCTTGATCGTGAACCCGAGAAACGCCGCCGGGCGGATCGCACGCAGCAGGCCGAGGTAACGCAGGAACAATGACGCATCGCGCGCCGGCGAGATCGCCGAGCTGCGAAAATCTAGCGCGTGAAACTCGGCCCCCATCCGCACCAGTTGCTCGCTATAGGAGTCGCGCGGCGCAATCGCCACGACTCGAAATCCCTTTTCGATCAGCGCGGTGATGATGTTGGCGCGAAAGTTGACCAAATTCCACGACGTGTTTGCGGCCATGACGATGGCCTTTCTCGACATCCGATTGGCCGATTCGATCTGGCGGTTGCGCGCCGACGCTCTGGAACGCTCCACCGTCAAAACCCCTCAAGCGTCACGATACGGTCAAACATCGCCTCTATCAGGGTGCGGTGTACAAGATAGCTCGAACTTTTTTTGATTTGGGGCTGTCCCATCGTTCTCAAAGTGCCAGCTTGACTAATGTTGCGAAAACAGCACAATATTAACCGAACCGTTGTGAATTGAACTTAAATCCGAATTGCGGACTAGGTGGGGTAGAAATTTCTCTGAGCGTGCGTTAAGGCAGTTCCGAGTGTAAATGAGAGGCGTTTATCGTGGCCAAAAAGATTGTAAAAAGTGTTTCTGGGGCGATGCTCGGCATGGCGCTCTGCTTCAGCTCAACCATCGCCTCTGCGGCGAACGCTCCGGTCGCTTCAGCCCATGCGCCGATGTCGATCAGCCCGTTCGTAGCGCTTAGCGCCTATGGAACGATGCAGTCGCGCAGCGCGGTTTGCGCCACTGCGGTCGGCGCTGCCGGCGCCGCTGCCGCGGGTCAGGTCGCCCCGGGTTGCGTTCTTCCGGTTCTCGATCCGGTCGCTCCGGTGGTGGTTGAAACCGCTCCGCTCGCTCCCGTCGAGATTGCTCCGGTCGCCGCTTCGGGCTTCGGGCTTGGCATTGGCGCGCTGCTTGCGGGCCTCGTGCTCGTAGCCGGCCTCGCCGCGGTCCTGCTCAGCAGCGACGAGGGCGGCACTCTTCCGCTCAGCCCTTTTTGATTTTTCCGCTTTCGCTTCCAACGCGGGCGCGGCGCAAGCCGCGCCCTTT
>JACMKV010000475.1 GCA_014379915.1 Burkholderiales bacterium | reverse complement strand
CCGCCGAAAACGCAAACTCTGGAAATGTTCATAAGCGAGGGTCAAAGAGATGGTTTAAGCAGGCTTTGGTCGCGGAAGGTGGTGCTTGAACCGCCCCCGCCTAACAAACCGTCACCAGGAGGCTCTGATTAAGCCGTCCTTCCCGCGAAGCTTGTCCCGACAGACCTTAAGCCGGGAGCGGGAATCTAGCGTTGTCTTAAGCATCTGATTCTTCATAACTATGGATTCCCGCCGCAGCCTGCCCTCAAATGCTTTAATCGGGGGCGGGAATGACGGCGATGAGGACCTCTGTCCAAGGTTTCCCTTAACTGAGCCAGCTTGCCGCGGTTTATTCGCCGGCGCCAAACCTGCGAACGAGCTAATGCTTGATCGAGCGGATTCTAGCTGACAGCGTGAAAATGATAGAAGCGCTGATGGCGAGGTTAAACCCGATCAATCCATTTGGGAACGGTCAGATCGGACTCGATCCTGGTAAAACGGCTTTCGTAGCTCACAAGGGCGGTTGCGGCGCACTTTTCTTTCGATGCTCCGGCTTTTCTTAGCGCGTCGTACACTTCTGAAATCATGGTTGCCATGGCGAAATGGTAGCACACGCCTGCTCGACGGGTCACATCAGGTAGCAGTCCGATGCTCGTTCTCGCGCCGCCGAAAGCAACTCGTCCATGCTGTTGATTTGAGATTGGGCCGGTTATAACCCCGGGCTCGTTTCGGTCGGAGCGACGGCGGAGATTGCGGGCGGCACGATGGCCTGATCGCGATCGCTATCCGGCTTGTCGGGCGCTGCTGAAGCAGGCGGCGCCGGTTCCTGTATCGAAGTTTCCGCAAGTTCAGGGTGAGCCTCGCTCTGCGGCAGCCTGGCTTCGAGCAATTCCACTTCCCCGGCTTCCATGGAATTACGGGCCGGAATCGTTCCCAGGCGCTGCTTCAGCGGCGCGGGGGATTGGCCGAGCACATTGGCGTAGTACCACGCGTTGGTCATGACTTTTTTCACGTAATCGCGCGTCTCGCCGAACGGGATGGTCTCGATGTAAATGGCGCTTTCCATGGCCGTATCGCCGCGCCACTGCCGGGCGCGCGACGGCCCGGCGTTATAGGCGGCAGACGCCAGAACAGGCGACTGATCGAGCGTATTGAGCACATAGCGCAGATACTGCGTTCCCAGCAGCAAATTGGTATCGACGTGACCGATTTGCAAGTTGCGGTAGTTCACGATGCCGACGCGCTTGGCGACCCATCGAGCAGTTGCCGGCATCACCTGCATCAGGCCGGCGGCGCCGGCGGCGGAACGCGCATCGGCGATGAAACGGCTTTCCTGACGGATCAGTCCATATACCCAGGCTTCGTCGAGCGCGGCTTCGCGCACGCGGCGGTCCATCATGTTCTGGTACGGCGTCAGATAACGCATGCCGAAATCGTGCAGCACCGTGGTTTTGTCGGCGGCGTTGATCGCTCTATCGTAAAGTTCGTGGCGGCGGGCGAGATGCGAGATCGCCAGCAACTGACGATCGTCGAGATCGCGCACCGCCCAGATCCATTCGCGCGTCGCGTCGCTACGCAAATCGAGCCGATATAACTCGAGCGCGCGGCGTATGCCTGGCAATTGCTGAATCGCTGCCACGGCTGCATCGCCTGGCGTGTAGACTTCGGTCGGAATGATATTGCGCGAGCCCAGCTCTTCAGCCGCCAGTGCACCATAGAAGTGATGCTCGCCGCTCAGCCCGGCCAGCAGCAGCCTGGCGTCCAGCAAGGCGTGCGGCTCGGTATGAGCTGCGAGGAGGGCGCGCGCTTTCCAGTAGCGCCACGCCGGATCATTCTGCTCGATAGTGCTCATGCGCTCTATGCTGTCGATGACGGCCAACCAGTTCTGGGCGCGCAGTGCGGCGCGCGCTTTCCAGGCGAGCTGAAGATCGCTCATCGGCGCATCACCCGCCTCGGAAAACCACGACAACGCCTTGGTGTGATGCTTGCGCGCGGCATGAAACGCGATCTGCGTCCAGACAAAGCCGCTGTCTTCAGCGGAGAAATAGCGGGCAACCTCGCGCCAGCTTTGCACCGCGGCATCGGCATCCTGACGCGAGACGCGGACCAGCGCTGCCATCGCCAATTGACGGTTCGCGCGCTGCTCGAAGTGCCTGACCGCCTGGGTTGGATCGGTGAGGGCCGTCTTGTCGAGATAGCGCAGCGGATGCTCGACGATGGTTCTCAAGGTCCGTTCGGCGACTTCCTCGTTCAGCGGCAGATTTCTGTTGAGACGCCGTGCAAGGCCGAGATTGCCGGATTCCAGAGCCATGCGCAGTCGCTCCCAGACATCGTCGGCGTTCAGCAGGCCGTCGGCTATCATCGCATCGAACATCAACGCGCAACTATCGGGCAGATCGCTGCCGGTGAACCACAGTTCGCGCGCGGCTTTGGCGGCATCGGCGCTGTTGCTGTCGGCAAGGCGCAGTCGTCCCCGCAGCGCGTAGCAAACGAGTTCCTTGTCGGCGTTGGGATCGGCGAGCGCCGAGTATTCGGACGCGAACAAGTCCCAGCGCTGCGCTTCGCCAAGATTGCGCAACCATGCGGCGCGCAACCGATCAGCGAGCAGCGTGCCCTGATTTGCTGTCAGGAAAGCGCGCACCGAAGTCGATACGGCGTCCGCATCGGCGGTCGCATCGTGCAAGCGCAGCAGCAGTTGCCAGTAGGCGACATAAGGTTCGAGGACATGGCCGCGCAGCCGGCTTTCGTACAGATTCAGGCGCTGCGCGTTATTACGGTTGAACGCGTCGCGCGCGGCGAGAAAATCGGTGTCGGTGGTAGAGGCAGCGGCCGCGCCGGCAAAGGCGATCGGGGCGACCATCGATAGCGCCAACGCCATGGCCAGCGCAAGCGCTAACGACAGGGGCAGCCACGCGGTCGTAAAGAATTTTTGCATTTCGATATGGTAATTTAAGCTGGCCAGTGGGAGTTGCTTAACAGTCTGTTAAAGCGCGTCGATCGGCTTCGCTTGAACACAAAAGCGTGCCTTGCCTTGATATGGCGGCTTGCGTTGCAAAGCAACTAGCATGCGCATGCTGCTGGCTGAACCGTGATTTCGCTCCTCGTAGCCAGTTTCACATGGTGCGCCGGGGAATTTGCGCGCCCTCAAAGCAATCATATCCATAACTCCGTCACAGATCCCGCGTCCAGGCGCGGCGGAAACTGCCGGTGCGCGTCAAACCAACCATCAAGGAACCCATGCCCTATCTGACGTTGAATCCTGCGACCGGTCGAATGGTGAAAACGTTCGAGAGCTGGGACGCAAAAAAATTGAATGAAGCGCTCACCGCCGCGCAGCGCGCCCAAATCGAGTGGCGCGAAACCGATTTCTCCATGCGCGCTAAGCTGATGCATCGCACCGCGGCGCTGCTGCGCGAACGCGCAACCGAATATGCCGCGATCATGACGACGGAAATGGGCAAGGTGATTGCCGAGGCGCGCGCCGAAATCGAGAAGTGCGCAGTCGGCTGCGACTTCTACGCCGATCACGCCGAGCGCTTTCTGGCCGACGAGCTGATCGAAACCGATGCCGGCAAGAGCTACGTCTGCTATCAGCCGCTCGGCACGGTGCTCGCCATCATGCCGTGGAATTTCCCGTTCTGGCAGGTATTCCGCTTCGCCGCGCCGGCCTTGATGGCGGGCAATGCCGGTGTCCTGAAACACGCGCCGAATGTGCCGCAATGCGCGCTCGCCATCGAAGCGATTTTTCGCGATGCCGGTTTTCCCGAGCATTTGTTTATGAGCGCGCTGATCGAAGTCGACGCCGTGCCCGACGCCATCGCCGGGCCGTATGTGCACGCGGTTACGCTGACAGGCTCCGAAGGCGCCGGCCGCGAGGTCGCCGCGCACGCCGGCCGGCATCTGAAGAAATGCGTGCTGGAATTGGGCGGGTCGGATCCGTTTATCGTGCTGCGCGATGCCGATCTCGAATTCACCGCTGAACAGGCGATCAAGTCGCGCTACATGAATTGCGGACAATCGTGCATCGCCGCCAAGCGTTTCATTCTG
>JACMKV010000064.1 GCA_014379915.1 Burkholderiales bacterium | reverse complement strand
CCGCGGCGAGATCATCGAATCGGCAGTCAAAACAGACCCTCATTGCGCATCCATTAGCAAACAAAACTCACTGGGCCAAAACTCGAACCGGAAAAACGCAAAACAGCAGAAAAAATCAGGCGAATTTCAACAAACCCCTAGGCGGCCCATAACCCGCCGCAGCACAACCGGTTACTAAAAAGAAGTTTCTAGCGCAAACCTAAAAACGACAAGATCGCGACCACGATTACGATCAGTCCGACGATGTAGATAATATTGTTCATGATCTCTCCTCGATGGTTCGGCTGTCGAGCGACCGCCTCCTGCTAAATATTTTAGCAAGGACTATGCCGAATGAATGTTACGTGCTTCGACAAATGCTTAGCTAGGATTCCCGCAAGGACGGCCGTAATTGACCTACAAAAAATTGTAAAAAGTACAGATCGGTCCAGGCCATCGACCGTAACACACGTCTAGAAGTCTGGATGTGTCGGACTCATCTCGGTGCTTTCGAGCGTTCGCGCAGTTCGGCATCGAACGCTTCGCGTTCGAAAAAATTATCGCGATAAGGGTGTCGGTTCCGGACCAGCGCCCATACGCTGGCGCCAAGATAAACCGGCAGGAAGAACGGCCCCCAACGCTCGCATTGGCTGACGTGCACACGTTCGTGATAACGCGTCGCATCGAGCTGAGTTTGATCGCGGCCGAGCACGACATGGCCGAAAGTTATCGCCGCCGCGCCGCCTGGGAGGAGGGTGGCCCGGCGCAAAAGCGGCGCGACCAGGCCGCCGTGTACCTCCAGCACACCGCTGACGATTCTGCACCGCCCCTTGCCGACCAGTGCGAGCGTCGCCAGCAGCAAGCCGACCGCTGTCGTCGGGGACGCCCATAAATATTGCAGCGCAGGGCGCAAGCGCTTCAAAAGCGAGGCCCAGCCATGGCTTGTCCGTCAATTGAGCGCCGCGATTCTTTGCACATAAGCTTCGATGTCGAACTTCCGCTCGAGTCCGCCGGCGGTCATCGATCTGACCTTGCCATAGATGGGTCGCTCGGGAAAGGGCCGGTCGTGCAAGCCGAACAGCCAGGCGACGTTTGCGTAGGAATTGGCATCGCGACCGTCCAGAAAATATTTGTTGTTCAGACTGAGCGCATTGTCGAATGCCTGTTCGGGCGTGGTCGACCACTCGAGAATCTTCTTGCCCCAATACATGCGCATGTAGTTGTGCATATATCCGGTGATTTTCATCTCGCGCATTGCCCCGTTCCAATAGCGATCGTGCGTGTTCGCGCCTCCGAGTTGTGCGAGGTCGTACTCGTGCTCGCGGCGGTCATGGCGATGCTCGTGCAAAGTCGCTTTAGCCCAAGTCGGCAAACAAGCGAAATTGTCGTAGTCCGGCTGAAAATGCACGAAGTTCATGCTCAGTTCGCGGCGCACGATCATTTCTTCGAGATACGCTGCGCGGGCAGTATCGGCGCCTCGATGTTGCTGGACTGCCAGCGCGATTTCGAGCGAGGAGATCTGGCCGAAATGAAGGTAGGGACTCATGTGCGAACCGACATCGACCGCTGGATCGTTGCGCTTATCGGCATAGCGATCGAATTTTTCGCACAGAAACGTGTGCAGCAGCGTGCGCGCCTCGCTCGTGCCGCCCTTGAAATAATGCGAGTGCGCCACGCTGCGATCGATTTTGAGTTGCGCCAGCGCACTAGCGAGGTCGAATATGCGGTCCCGATTGCCGAAGCCGGTATAGCTGTTGAAGCGCAGGCCGAGCGAATCTTTTTTGGCCCGCCTGGCGACCGGCCGCTGCAGATAATTTTCGATGCGCTTCTGAATTTTCGGACGTATTGTCCGCGCCGCGATCTCCTGTTTATCCGACGCGGTTTCGACGGGAACGATCACGTCGGTTTCGACCTGGATTACCGCGCAGGTCGCGCGCTTTGCCAGCGTCTCGCGCCACTGCTGTTGATGTCGCAGGTACCCACGGTCGCAGATGATGGTCGTCGCCTGCTCACCCAGCGCGAGTGCGACGTGCGGCGGCGAGCCCAACTGCACGACCAACTGGATGCCGCGTTCGCGCAGCGTTGACTGCGTTTCGTGCAGACCTTCGAGCATGAACGCATAGTGCCGCTCGTTCGCTTCCGGGTAATCGTCCATCAGCCCGAACACGGCGAGTAATGGCTGATTCAGGCTGTTCGCCAACTGGATCGCAAACTCCAGCGCGTCGTTGTAATCGGCGCGCTGCGCCTGCTGCATCCAGTACAGCACGAAGTCGCCTTTGCGCTGATCGCGCTGATTCAGGCGTTGCAAGCGCGTCAGGAGAATTTCCGATTCAGGCATACGAAGCTGGTCTTGTCGGCGGCCGTGCAGGCTACGAACCGGCCAACCAGCGCCAGCCGAAATAAGCGATCAGCGCAGCTGCTGTCAGCCATATCGCGATAATTGCCCAGAATGCTGCGCGGCTGTGCGGAAGTTCACTATCGATTGCGGCGCTCGCCCGCGCATGACAATCGTCCCAGACCTCGTCGGGAATCATTTTGATCGCGAGACTGATCGCGACGGGCAGCAGGATCAGTTCGTCAAGCAGCCCGAGCACCGGAATGAAATCGGGAATCAGATCGATCGGACTCAACGCGTACGCCACGATGCCGGTGATGACCAGCTTGGCGGGCCTCGGTACGCGCGGATCGCGCATGGCCAGATACAATGCATACGTACTTTTTTTAAGGGCGGCAGCGCGGGCTGACCAGCGCTTCAGGATAGACATGCGTACCAGAAATCAGTGCCGCTAACGCATGCCATAACGCTTGTGGTTATCGATGATGGAGGTGCGTTCAGCCTCGAATTCATTATTCGACCGGGCTCGAACCGGAACACAAGAAAACGAGCCATGACTTGATGACATCGATAATACTCAGAACGACCGGGCGGTTCGTAGGAACATTTCCGCGTGAATTCCGGTTCTTGTCGGGAGCTGCCACGTGCCGTCTGTCCTTGAGCGTTACGGTTGCCCGGTCGATGCGGGCTGCGCCGTGTCGTTACCGCCCGGCAATGCCAGGCGACGCTCCATTTCCGCGTCCATCTGCTGGCGCAACTCGCCGAGGCGTTGCGCATAGCTCTGGAGAGCTTGATCGATGGCGGTGGACGGCCGCCAGGAGGGAACCGGCGAGGGGCGGTTTTCCGCGTCGAGCGCGACAAACACGATGACGCAATGGCAGGTCCGCCGCCGCTCAAGGCGCTTCGGATCGCTCGCGTAAACGTCGACTGCGACATCGAGGCTGGTGCGCCCGGTGCGGATAATCAGGGCGCGCAGCTCGACGAGGTCGCCGACCTTGATCGGCGCCAGAAACTGCAAGCCACCCAGATACACGGTTACACAGTAAGCCCCGCTCCATCCAACCGCGCAGCTATAGCCGGCCTGGTCGATCCATTTCATG
>JACMKV010000474.1 GCA_014379915.1 Burkholderiales bacterium | reverse complement strand
GGTCTTGAAATGATAGTGAAACATGCCAAGGTTGACGCCGGCTTTTACCGCGACCTGACGTAAGTTCAGGCCGGAGCAGCCGGTTTCCGGCAGCAGCTTGCGTGCGGCTTTGATCAAACGGCGATCGGTATTCTGCGACGGTCTGGGCATGCTGCGTTCGTTAATATACGGTTGTATAACCATACGCCCGTATAAATACGAATGTCAATGCCGTGTCGCCGCGCCTACGGCTTGCGCCCGATCGACGGTCCGTTCGGCGACTTCAACCGATCTGGATAGTTTCATTGCTGCCGCCAACCGCTGCGCTGTTCTAGGCTACGAAGGCAAAGTGGGCGATCCATCCTTCGCAAATCGAACTCGCCAATCGCGCTGATTAACGCGCGGGCGACAAGCGCCAGAATGCGCGGAAAACAAGGCCGAACAGCACCATTACGCAGACGATCACTGCTCCTGATGGCAGGTCGGATAACGAAGACAAAACCAACCCCGCGGCATACGCTAGAAGCGATAACAAGTACGCGGCGGTTAGCCGATAACGGCCGTAATCGCGGGTCGCCAGGGCCGGCACGATCAGACTGGCAAACACGAGATAAATTCCGACCAGTTGTACCGAGGCGGTAACGCTGACTGCGAACAGCAGGTAAAACCCGACGCGCCCGAAGCGGTCCGCTATACCGAACCATACCGCGAGAATCAACGAGGTCAGAAGAGCCACTGCCAGCAGCTGCTCGTAATCGACCCAAAGGATTTGTCCGACCAGCAGATCCTGCAAATGCTCGCCGCCGTGCGGGTTGCCGGCGAGCAGCAGAATGCCCGCGCTGGCGGCGAGTATGAAAGCGACGCCTATGATCGCTTCCTGGACTTCGGGCCAGCGCTTTTCGCTCGCGGTCAACAGCAGCGCGCCCGCCAGCGCGGCCGCCAAGGCGGATGCCTGCACTGCCCAGCCCTGCGATTCGAAACCGAGCCAGTCGGCGGCGAGTACGCCGATCCCGGCGATCTGCGCAATCGCAAGGTCGATGAATACGATGCCGCGGCTCAACACCTGAACCCCGAGCGGCACGTGGGTCGCGGTGACCAGCAATCCGGCGATGAGCGCGGGCAGCAGAATGCTGAGGTCGAGTGCGCTCATTGCGCGACGTGCAGCAAGCGATCGAGGCTGTCGTCGAACAATCCGAATAAATCGCGCGCTCTTTCCGTGCCGCCGACCGTGAATGGCAACACGACAGCGGGAATACGCGCGCGCTCGGACAACCACTCGGCCGGCTTCGGATTGTTATACGCCGAGCGCACGATGGCCCGTGCCGGTGTGTTTTCCAGCCGCCCTAGCAAATCCGTCAGATGCCCAGTGGTCGGCGGCAAGCCGGGCTTGGGTTCGAGATAGCCGACTTCGCGCATGCCCAGCCAGGCGATCAGATAGCCCATGTCCTTGTGATAAGTGACGACGGACATTCCCTTGAGTGGCGCAGCCTGGGCCTCCCAGCGCGGAATCGCCTGTCCCCACTTCTGTTGGAACGCCTCGCCCAGGCTGTGATACGCGGTCGCGTTGGCGCCATCCAACTGCGCCAGGCGTTGCGTCAGTGCCTGGGCGATCTTGGCGATATTGCGCGGATCGAGATGCACATGCGGATTGCCGGCTGCGTGTACGTCTCCCTGGGCGCGATCGATCCGTTGCGGAACTTCGAGTTTGACGACGAAGCTCGACGCCTCGAAAAACCCTGGCGCGCCTTCCTGGATTTTTGCATTTCCAGATTGCGTGAGCACGATCGGCAGCCAGCCGACCTCGAGTTCGGCGCCGGTGCAGATCGC
>JACMKV010000473.1 GCA_014379915.1 Burkholderiales bacterium | reverse complement strand
GTCGCCTGCCCGAATATCCTGTTCCCGTATGTCCGCGAAACGATTTCGGACGTCGTGACGCGCGCCGGCTTTCCGCCGGTCATCCTGAATCCGATGAATTTCGAAACGCTGTATCAGCAGCGCAAGCAGGATTCGCCTGAAAAGACCGAAACGACGCACTAGATGCTTTCTCTGGCGCGCCGCGCGCTTTTTGCACTTTTGGTGGCGTTCGCCGCGCAAGCCAACGCAGCGCCGGAGTTCCGCAGCGTCACCGAAAACGCGGCGGTCACCTACGACGCGCCGTCGCTGCGAGCGCGCAAACTGTCGATCCTGAGCCGCGGTTATCCGCTAGAGATCGTGGTTTCGCTTGAAGGCTGGGCCAAGGTGCGCGACGCAAACGGCGAACTTGCCTGGATCGAAAACAAGGCGATCGGTGAAAAGCGCAGCGTGCTGGTCCGCGTGCCCGTTATCGATGTCAGGCAGGCGGCGGACGACAGGTCCGCCGTCGTATTCCGCGCCGAACAGAATGTCGTGCTCGACTTCATCGAATATTCCGCGCCCGGCTGGGCGAAGGTCGCCCATCGCGACGGCCAAAGCGGCTATGTCAGGACCAGCCAGGTCTGGGGCGCTTAACGGGCTGTTGAAAAACTGCTGCGCTTGCTGGCATACCGTTCGATCTCGAATACGCATGTCCTCCCGCTTGCGGTCCACTTCCTTACCCCTGCGCGCCTGCCTTCGGAACTTAGCCTGGCCGCGCAGCCAGCGTTTTTCCCCAGCCTTTAACGTGATGAGAGCGCGGTGAAAATCGCGGTTCTCGGCGCTGGCGCCTGGGGCACGGCGCTTTGTCTCAGCCTTGCCGCCCGGCACGAAGTTACGCTCTGGGTGCGCAGCGCCAACCAGTTGTCGGAAATGTCGGCGAGCCGGCAAAACCGCCGGTATTTGCCGGATTTCGCGTTGCCGGGTGCTATCGTGCTCGCCGATTCGGTGTCGGCAGCAATCAATCGTTGCGACTTGATTCTGGTTGCCGTCCCGAGTGCCGGACTGCGCAACGTTTTCCAGGAAATCGCACAAATCGGCAATCCCACTGCCGTCATCTGGGCGAGCAAAGGGTTCGAAGCGAAAACCGCGAAGCTGCCGCATCAGATCGCGGATGAGGAGTTGCCTGCGGCAATTCCCTGCGGCGTACTGTCCGGCCCCAGCTTCGCCCAGGAAGTCGCGCGCAATCTTCCCGCCGCGGTCACCTTGGCGTCGAATAACGCATCGTTCTGCCGTGATATGGCAGCCCAGCTGCACAGCCCTCGCCTGCGCATTTACGCGAGCGATGATGTGATCGGCGTCGAAGTCGCCGGCGCCGTTAAAAACGTGATGGCGATCGCCGCCGGCATCTGCGACGGCATGGGCTTGGGCCATAACGCGCGCGCCGCGCTGATTGCCCGCGGCCTCGCGGAGATCACGCGCCTCGGCATGAAGCTGGGCGGCAAGCTCGAAACCTTCATCGGCCTGGCCGGCGCCGGCGACCTGATCCTGACCTGCACCGGCGATTTGTCGCGCAATCGCCAGGTCGGATTAGGACTCGCCCACGGCGAACCGCTGGCGGCGATCCTCGAACGGCTCGGTCACGTCGCGGAAGGTGTTTCCACCGCGCGTGAAGTGATGCGTTTGGCAGATGACATCGACGTCGACATGCCTTTGACGCGCGCCGTCTGCCAGATTTTGCACGAGGCGATTCCGCCAAAAGATGCGCTGGAAGAATTGTTGCGGCGCGATCCGAAGACGGAAAGCTACAGTTAGGCCTACAGGGTGCCGGAGTAGACCGCTTCTTCAGGCTAACCACGTGAAAGCGAGCCTACCCTTCCCCCGGTCTTTATTTACGATGGTTATGGGACGCGGCTTCGTAAGCTACGAGAAGCAGTCCAACAACCAGTAGTGTGAGCGCGACGATTGGAGCCCAAACCCTTAAAGATTCTCCAGCTCTCGAGCGTAGGATGGGTTGAGCCCGCCGAAACCCATCGAACACCCAACGTGCGATGACCGCTTACCGCCGCAATCTCATCGCCGGCGGCGCCTACTTCTTCACCGTCAATCTGGCATGTGCGCTAGTCGAGGAAATCGAATTGTTGCGCGCCGCTTTCCGCCACGTGCGGCAACATCATCCATTTTCGATCGATGCTGTCGTTGTTCTTCCCGATCATCTGCATGCGATCTGGAGTTTGCCGCCGGCAGATGCAGATTATTCGCTGCGCTGGCGCCTGATCAAGGCTTTCTTTTCGCGTGGCTTACCGCGAGACGAGCGGCGTTCGGCAAGCCGCCGGAGCAAAGCCGAGCGCGGAATCTGGCAACGGCGCTATTGGGAGCATACCGTGCGCGACGATATCGACTTCGCCCGCCATGCCGATTACATCCATTTCAATCCGGTCAAACATGGTCACGCCAACCGGGTGCAGGATTGGCCGCATTCTTCTTTCCATCGCTATGTCCGGCTGG
>JACMKV010000472.1 GCA_014379915.1 Burkholderiales bacterium | reverse complement strand
TGGCTGACGCTGGTGACTTTTGTCGCTTCAGTTTTGACTATAAGCCTGTTCGGCTTGCTGCTTCACCTGTTTGCGCTGACCATGGTCCGCGGTTCACAGTCGTCGATGCGTTCAAGGTCGCGGTCTATGCAAGCACGCCGGCTTGGCTGGCTGCGGGGTGCCTGGTGCACGCGTTGATGTTCGTGATCCTGGTCATCGGCATGCTCTATTCGCTTTATCTCTGCTATCTAGGCGTTCGTACAGTGCTGCGGATTCGAGCCAGCGACGCGCAAATGCTGCTCGGCATCGTGCTGTTCTGTTTGCTGCTGTTGTCGCCCGCAATCGGCTATCTGGCCGGCGCGCTGGGTTTCCGCATCAGCTGATTGCTCAGCTACAATTGCGGCTTGTGAGGCGTTTTGCAAAAGGCGTGAAGCATAAACCAGAAGCAGAAGGCGGGCAACGCTCAGCCTGTTCCAATGGCATATGAGGCTGAAAGGGAGTCCGTATTTCCAACGGCATAGGAGGCTGAAATAGGGATTCTAGGTCGATCATCTACCCATGGTGATCGATCTGAACGAATCAAGACTCAGACGATCGAGCAAATCCGGGAATTCCTGACAGGCGCCGCCGAGGTCGCCTTCTCCATTCCCGCCGACGAATCCCAACGCCGCGCCTTTGTAACCACCGTGATCAGGCGCTTCCGGTACTTCAGTCTGACCAAGGGTCAACGCGGCGTACTGATCGCGTATCTGCGGCGCTTGACCGGTTACTCGCGCCAGCACCTGTCCAGGCTGCTCGCGCAATATCGCGACACGCAATCTCTCCAGCCGTTGGTTCGTGCCAGCCGCACTCATCTGAAACCCGGCATCACTGACCTATCACTCGAACAACCAGCCAATGCCATGAGCGATAATGACGCTGCAAAGCAAGTACAGAAGGCTCGAAAACTACTGTTCCAGTCCATTAACCGTCGATCCAAATCCGCAGCCTGACCGCGACAGTTTCAGCCTCATCTACGATTCGAAAATACTCGGCCCCGCCGACACGGCGTTGGCGCAGCCATCCGGGGCGGGAGGCGGGGCCAGGGCGCGGTACCCGCGAACGGCGCGTTTGGCGCTAATGTGTCCACGCGCTCGTGTCCACGCGCCGCGCCCGCGCGCCCCGGCGCAGGGCTCGCCGGATGATGGCTTCCTAAGCGGCAATCATTAAGCCGCGATCAGCTTTTCTTCAAATCTGGAATACGCGGCGATGAGTGGCGCCCTCCTCTGAGAAGAACTACCCGCCATTTCGTGCCTCCCTCCTCCGAGAAGAGGGGAGGAGTCGGTGGGTGTCTCTGGGGGTATCCAAAAAAAATGAACAGCTTTCTCCCCTCCTTTCCAGGGAGGGGCCAACGCCACGTGCAGGGGTAGTTGAGTTTTCCCTTTCCAAGGAGGCGCCCGCCACTGAATTTTCTACTGCAATCGAGCGAGCATTGATATTACAAAGAAGGCTGCCCATCCGGGCGTCATTTTTACAGCTTCTAGAGCGGGAGGCTCGGCAGTTGCCGGCCCACTGCGCCTGCTCTAAATCTGGCCTAACTTCAGGCCGGGCCGCTTTCGATTCGTGGAATCCCGGGCGACGATTATGCGGGCGCGTGATGTTTGCGAGATCGAGCGCGGCAGTTTGCTTCCTCGACGACCGCTTCGGCGCAGCCGTGCGCGGAGGGCGCGGTGCAGATGCTCATCGCATCGCCAGCGCGGCCGGCGATGCGTGATGAAGGCTTCGTAACGACTTTATGAGTGGCCAGCGAGCTGGGTGCACGTTGCTGCTGGGTCTCTTACTTCAGATGGGCGTTGACCAGCTTCGTCATCTCGAACATCGAGACGGTTTTCTTTCCGCCAAAAATAGGCTTCAACTTGTCGTCTGCGTTGATGTTGCGTTTGTTTTCGCTATCTTGCAGGTTGTTGCTCTTGATGTACTCCCAGACTTTCTTGGTCACTTCGGTGCGTGGCATGGCATTGCTTCCGATGATCGCGGCCAGATCATCGCTGGGTTGCACGGGTTTCATGAAGCCGGCATTGGGTTCGCGTTTCGCACTTGTCGTTTTGGCCGCTTTTTTGTCCTGCGCTTTGGCGGGGCTTTTTTTAGGAGCTACTTTATCGGATGTGGGCATCGTCGGTTTTCCTTTGGTTATGAAGGCGTCGTGAGCTGGCGGTTGCGGGCTAGTCTATATTCTGCGGTTGCCTACTGCTGTCGCGCGCGGGGAATTCTCCAAATGTTACATCTACCGCGGCTGTAAAGGGAATTATTTCTGCCGTCCGCGAAAGCGCAGCATTGCGGGACAAACTTTCGCGCTGTCGCGTTGCCAAATATTTGCATAACATAATTGCACCGTTCGACCACGATCGGGACGATCCGACGAAATTCCGAACAGGCGTTCATACCACGAAAGCTGGGGCTAGTGATGGTCAATAAACTGCTGATCGCCATACTGCTTTTTGTCCCGCTCAGCGCCGCGGGGCAGCTTCGCGAACTGCCGGATTTTACCGGCGTGGCCGAAAAGCAGGGCGCCGCGGTTGTCAACATCAGCACGATAAGTCAGCCGCGCCAATCGCGCGCCGAGCACCCGCCCGTTCCTAATCTTCCCGAAGACGATCCCTTCTTCGAATTTTTCCGGAAATACGGACCGCCCGGCGAGGGCGCGCCGCGCGATTTCGATACGAAGTCGCTGGGTTCGGGGTTCATCATCAGCCGGGACGGGTACGTCCTGACCAACGCGCATGTTGTGGCAATGGCTGACGAAATCACGGTCAAGCTGGTCGATAAAAGGGAATTCAAAGCGAGCGTCATCGGCACCGATCGCCGCACCGACATCGCACTGATCAAAATCGACGGCAGCGATCTGCCGCGGCTGGATTTCGGCGACCCCTCCAAACTCAAGGTCGGCGAGTGGGTGATCGCAATCGGTTCGCCGTTCGGTTTCGAAAATACCATGACCGCCGGTATCGTCAGCGCCAAGGGCCGGTCGCTGCCGCAGGATAGCTTCGTCCCCTTTATTCAGACCGACGTCGCGATCAATCCCGGCAACTCCGGCGGGCCGCTGCTCAATCTGCAAGGCGAAGTCGTCGGCATCAACTCGCAAATCTACAGCCGCAC